>NZ_JCBAJP010000010.1:0-104382 GCF_059772285.1 Rubrobacter sp. M3-4 | reverse complement strand
GGGAGAGGAGTATCTGGAGAGCTTGCGTGATGGGCGCGAGATCTACGTCTATGGAGAACGGGTGGAGGATGTAACGACCCATCCTGCTTTCCGCAACGCCGCGCGCATGATCGCACGCATGTACGACGCGCTACACGATGAATCCAACGAAAATCTCCGCACAGAGACCGACACTGGCAACGGCGGCTTCACCCACCCGTTCTTCAAGGCCTCCAAGAGCGCCGAGGATCTCGTACGGGCGCGGGACGCCATAGCGGAGTGGGCAAGGGTGGGCTACGGGTGGTTGGGCAGAAGCCCGGACTACAAAGCCAGCTTCCTCGGGACGCTCGGGGCCAACTCGGACTTCTACGATCCCTACCAGGAGAACGCGAAGAACTGGTACAAGAAGGCCCAGAACAACGTCCTTTACTGGAACCACGCCATAGTCAATCCACCCGTGGACCGCAACCTTCCGCCCGATGAGGTCGGCGACGTCTACATGCACGTAGAGGAAGAGACGGACAACGGGCTCATCGTCAGCGGTGCGAAGGTGGTTGCGACTGGATCGGTCCTCACCCACTACAACTTCATCGCTCACTACGGGCCGCTACCGATCAAGAAGAAAGAGTTCGCACTCATCTTCACGGTCCCCATGGATGCCAAGGGCGTGAAGTTGATCAGCCGCCCCTCCTACGAGTACGACGCGGCCGTGATGGGAAGTCCGTTCGACTACCCGCTTTCGAGCAGGCTGGACGAGAACGATGCGATCTTCATCTTCGACCGGGTGCTCGTTCCGTGGGAGAACATCTTCGTCTACGGAGACGTGGACAAGGCCAACAATTTCTTCCCGCTCTCGGGCTTCATACCTCGCTTCACCTTCCACGGCTGCACCCGCATAGCGGTCAAGCTGGACTTCATAGCGGGACTTCTCCTGAAGGCCGTCGAGGCGGCGGGCACCAAGGACTTCCGGGGCGTCCAGGCTCGCGTGGGCGAGGTGCTGGCCTGGCGCAACCTCTTCTGGGCGATAACCGATGCCATGGCTCGCAATCCCGATCCGTGGAACGACGACTATGTCCTACCCAACATGGACGCGGGGCTTGCCTACCGGGTCTTCGCACCGATGGCCTACCAGAAGGTGAAGAGCATCATACTCGATGATGTCTCTAGCTCGCTCATCTACCTGCCCTCGCATGCGAGGGACTTGAAGAACCCGGAGACGCGCAAGTATCTGGACAAGTTCGTCCGTGGATCCAACGGCTACAGCGCCGAGGAGCGTATCAAGCTGATGAAGCTGCTCTCGAACGTTGTGATCAGCGAGTTCGGCGGGCGGCACGAGCTCTACGAGCGCAACTACGCCGGCAACCACGAAAACATCCGCATGGAGGTGCTCTTCACGGCGCTGGCGACCGGTCAGGCCGACCAGTACAAAGGCTTCGCCGAGCAGTGCATGGCCGAGTACGACCTCGACGGCTGGACGGTGCCGGATCTCATCAACCCGGACGACGTAAATCTCTTCCAGAAGAAGTAGCAAAGAGATCAACTGTCGCATAGGTAGCGGCGGCAGAAACCAGCAGGGAGAAAGGAGAGAGTAGATGGCGGAGTTCAAGGAACCGATCAACGACGTAGCGCAGCTGGCGCACGTCGAGATCCTCACCCCCAAGCCGGAGGAGACACTCTGGTTCTTCAAGGACCTGCTCGCCCTCGAAGAGACCGAGCGCGAGGGGCAGTCGGTCTACCTGCGGGCCTACGAAGACTTCTACCACCACACGCTCAAGGTCACCGAGTCGGACAAGGCAGGTCTGGGACACGTCGCCTGGCGCACGAGTTCCCCTCAGGCACTCGAGCGCAGGGTGCAGGCTCTCGAGGCCAGTGGCGCGGGCAAGGGATGGATCGACGGCGACAAAGGCCACGGTCCGGCTTACCAGCTCACCACCCCGGACGGACACCCGATGGAGCTGTTCTGGGAGGTCGAGTACTACGAACCTCCGGAGGATATGAAGACGGAGCTCCTGAACAGGCCTCAGAAGCGCCCGCTGCGCGGCATCCCGGTGCGCCGACTGGATCACGTAAACCTCCTGGTCAGCGATGTGACTCCCAACAAAGAGTTCTTCATGGATCAGCTCGGATTCCGACTGCGGGAGCACATCGTCTTGAACGACGGATCCGAGGCCGGAGCCTGGCTCAGCGTGAGTCCGCTGGTACATGAAGTAGCCGTCATGGGTGATCGGACGGGAGCGAAGGGCCGGCTGCACCACATCTGCTACTGGTATGGCATCCCCCAGCACAACTCCGACATCGCCGACGTATTCTCCGAGTACGGCATCCAGATAGAAGCCGGCCCCGGAAAACACGGCATCAGCCAAGCCTGGTTCATGTACGTCTTCGAGCCCGGCGGGAACCGCGTCGAGCTCTTCGGGGACGCGGGGTACCTGATCTTCGACCCCGACTGGAAGCCTGTGACGTGGCGCGAGGAGAACCTGGAGAAAGGGATCATCTGGTACGGTTCGCCGCTTCCGGCGGAGTACTTCCTCTACGGAACACCCCAGGTGGAGGCGGAGAAACTGCAAGAAGCCAGGCAGTAACACAAACCATCGTGGTGGGGAACCGGACGGGTTCCCCACCGTCCACCAGGATACTGGCAGGATAAACGAGGAGGACATCCATGCCGAAACTCAACAGATCCGAATACTACGATCTGACCCGAGACATGAACTGGAAGCTCAAGTACGTGGACGAGAAGGAAGCCTTCCCCGAGGAACTCTCCGGCAACAGCGGCGTTCCGGCGGAGGAGTGGCACAAGTGGGACGAGCCTTACAAGCTCACCTACCGTGAGTACACGCACACCCAGGCCGATAAGGACACCACCACCTACTCGGTCAAGAACGCGATCGCTCGCTCTCACCTCTTCGATCACGTGGATGCCGGGTGGAAGTCGGCCATCATCGCTCACTACGGTGCCATAGCAGTCCCCGAATACACCGCCTCCATAGGTGAGGCACGCATGGCTCGTTTCGGTAAAGCGGCGGCCTGGCGCAACATGGCTACCTTCGGTGCGCTGGACGAGACCCGGCACGGCCAGATCCAGCTCTTCTTCCCGTACGGGCTGCTGGAAAACAGCCCCAGATACGACTGGGCTCACAAAGCTTTCCACACCAACGAGTGGGGGGCGATAGCGGCGCGTCACCTCTTCGACGACATGTTCACGGCCAACGATGCCCTGAGCACCGCGATCCAGCTCACCTTCACCTTCGAGACCGGGTTTACGAACTTGCAGTTCCTCGGCATGGCAGCGGACGCCATGGACGTGGGCGACGTGGAGTTCGGGTCGCTGATCTCCAGCATCCAGACCGACGAGGCCCGGCACTCCCAGCAGGGTGAGCCGACGCTCAAGATCCTGGTCAAGAACGGCAAGAAAGAAGAAGCCCAGAAACTCGTCGACACCATGTTCTGGCGCAGCTGGCGGATATTCTGCCTGCTGACCGGCCTGTCCATGGACTACTACACACCGCTTGAGCATCGTTCGATGTCGTTCAAAGAGTTCATGCAGGAGTGGATCGTCAAGCAGTTCATGGATCAGTTCCGTGATCTGGGCATGGAGAGGCCGTGGTACTGGGATACGTTCCTGGACGAGCTCGACTGGTACCACCATGGGCTGCACCTGGGGGTCTGGTTCTGGCGGCCGACGGTCTGGTGGAGCCCGGACGGTGGTGTCTCGCCGGCCGAGCGTGAATGGCTGGAAGCCAAGTACCCGGGGTGGAACGACACCTTCGGCAAGTACTGGGATGTGATCACGGAGAACATCCGCAACGGAACAGCGGAGAAGACGCTGCCTGAAACCCTGCCTCTCATCTGCAACATGTGCCAGATCCCGATCATAACCCCCTCGGATCCCAAGCAACGTCACATAGCGCCTTACACCCTCGATCACGGCGGACGGCGCTATCACTTCTGCTCCGAGCCCTGCAAGTGGATCTTCGAGCAAAACCCCTCGCGTTACGCCGGGCACAAGACGGTCGTGGATCGGTTCCTGGCGGGCGAGATCCAGCCACCCAACCTCGAGGGCGCCCTGGCTTACATGGGCATAACACCCGAAGTGGCCGGGCAGGACGCAGAAGACTACGCCTGGGCCAGGGTTACGGCCGGGGTGAAAGGCTAAAGCTCCGTAGAGCTCAGAGAGGTGTGGTGGGACGCACGTCCCATCACACCTCCCCCAAACAAAGGAGGAAAAGCATGGCGATGGTTCCGCTCACGGCGGCCTTCAGAGGGGATTTCGTAGTCCAGTTGGTGCCTGTAGAGGATACCGACACCATCGACCAGGTGGCGGAGAAGGTAGCAGCGCACGCGGTGGGCCTCAGGGTGGCGCCGAAGGATGCACCGATGGAAGTAATCTTCAAGGAAGAAGTTTTGCCCTCCGAAAACACGGTGGCCGACGCAGGCATAGGTCCGATGGATTTCGTAGAGGTGCGCTACGCAGATGAGTAGCGAGGCCACGCTGAAGTGGGTCGAGGTAGCTACCCTGGATGACCTCTGGGAGGGAGAGATGATGGATGTGGAGGTCGACGGGGAGGAAGTGCTCCTGGTCCACCTCCCTGGGGGTCGGGTCGTAGCCTACCAGGGCATCTGTCCGCACCAGGAGTATTCGCTGGTGGAAGGGGAACTCGACGAAGAGACGAACGTTCTGACCTGTGCCGCCCACGAGTGGCAGTTCGACGTGCGCAACGGAGAGGGCGTAAACCCCATCGGATGCCGGCTCTACCAGTACGAAGTCAAGGTGGACGAAGACGAGACGATACACGTGGGGTACCCCGAATCCGATCGGGAGCATCGCTACAACCGTTGTCGGGAAGAGGAGGAGTAGTGGACTTGAGTGAGAAGCTGGTCGGGCCCGTACTCAGCAACAGAGAGCTCTACGAGGCGGTGATAGAAGCCGCCGAAGTGGACAACCCTGGGGTCAGGCTCATCACCGAGGATCGCGGAGGCTACATGCGGGTTCAGGCGCCGCGCAGGCTCCGGATTACACAGAAGAGCCTCGAGGAAGCACTCGGAAGGCCCTTCAAGCTCTCCGAGCTCGAACCCTCGCTCTCCTCGTTTGGAGGAAGGATCCAGTTCGTGGGTGACGATGAAGTGGTCTTTTACCTCGACAGGGAGGATTGACGGTGGGCCGAAAGAGGAAGCGGCAGAAGACCTGGAGCCTGTATACCGAGCGGCGCAAACCGAGCGAGTACGAGATAGTAACCCACAAGCTCAACTACCACTTTCGGCGAGCCCCCGCTCCATTTGAGCTGAGCCCAGACGCCCCTCTGAATAAATGGTACCTCGAGAAGCGGGAAGGGTCCCCGTTTCAGGTCGACGATTGGGATGGGTTCCGCGATCCAGCGAGGCTGACTTACCGAGGCTACATAAAACGCCAACAAGAGCGTGAGATCTACCTCGACAACCTCATAGATGAATTCGAGCGTAAGGACCACTACGCCAGCCTCGATCCTGAATGGGTGAAGCTCCTCGAGAAACTCTACCTGCCCGGCAGGTTCTCAGGTCACGTGCTGCAGATGCTTGCGATGTACGTGAGCCAGATGGCACCATCCTCTTACATCACCATAGCATTCCACTTTCAGGGTGGAGACGAGATGCGCCGGGTTCAAAGAACAGCGTACCTCGCCAAGGCACTCTCCCTGGACCACTACGAAGGGCTTGCAGACAGCCAGAAATCCCGCCAGATATGGGAAGAGGACCCGCATTGGCAACCGATGCGGGAACTTCTCGAGAAGATGCTCGTCGCCTACGACTGGGGAGAGGCTTTCGCAGTGCTGGGCCTGGTAGCGAAACCCGCTTACGATACGCTGTTCAACGAGCAGTTCGCCGAGCTGGCACGCAAGAACGGAGACGAGCTTCTCGCCCTGATGGCGGAGGACTTCGAGCTGGATGCCCAGCGGCACCGTCAAACCGCCAAAGCGCTCGTAGAGTACGCCCTGCAGAACAAGGCGGAATTGCGGGATCTTCTCAACGAATGGACCGAGAAATGGACCCCGCTCGCCCGTCGAGCGATCGAGGAACTGAGCGGCTTTTTCGGTGAGGCTCCACAACCCATCGAGCCCGGGAAAGTGGCCGGTGCGGTCGAGCAACGTCTGAGAGCTTTCTGGGAAGAGTGTGAGCTGTCGGGGCAGGAAGAGGTGCATGCCTGATTACACCGTAAAGCTGGAGCCACATGGTCTCTCCTTCAAGGCACACGAAGGAGAGACCATCCTCAATGCAGCCCGGCGCGCTGGCCTCTGGCTCGCGTTCGAGTGCGGTTGGGGGGACTGCGGCACCTGCAAGCTCGCCCTCAAAGAGGGCGAGGTCGAGAACCTGTTTCCCGAAGCACCGGCGATCAAACCACAGGACGAGCGGCGCAACAGGATCCTCGTCTGCCAGTCCGCCGCCCGATCAAACCTCGTGTTGCAGGTAAAAAAGAAGGATCTGAACAGCCCACGCGAGGACCTGCCGACGAAGGATCATCGCGGAACTCTTGCGGCCAGCGAGGTGCTCGGGCCCGGCATCCAGCGCTTGAGCTTCACCCTCGAAGGTCCAGCAAACTTCATCCCGGGTCAGTACGCTATGGTGGAGCTTGCACCGAGGCTGCGACGAGCTTACCTCATCGCAAACCCACCCGGAGAGGAGAAGGTCGAGTTCATCGTCAGGTACAAGGAAGAGGGTGCGGCTAGCGAGCACCTCTTCGGGCTTGCGAACGGAGATCATCTCCCGATCGAGCTCCCTTACGGAGCCGACTATTACCGGGAGAGCAACCGAACGCCGGTATTGATAGCGTGCGGAGCCGGGGTGGCTTCCATTCTATCCATGTTGCGGTGGCTGAGAATGCAAGACGGACAGAGAGAGAAGCCGCGTTATGTCTTCTACGGTGCGCCCTCTCCTGAAGAGTTGGTACTGCTGGATGAACTGGAAGAACTCGCCGACCATCTGGGTGCAGAGCTGCTGCCGGCAATCGAGCACCCACACAGCGGCTGGAGAGGCATGGTGGGAACGGTCCAAAGAGTCATCGAGAACTCCCTGCCCACTCCCTGGGAGGAATATACCTTCTACGCCGCCGGACCATCATCCGCCGTGGATCCGGTCTCGAGCATGCTGAAGAACGCAGGCATAAGGGTGACGCGTATCCGCGCCGAGGGTTTTGGGCCGGGATCATAATGAGCAAAAAGTATGGCTACCTGCCACCCTCTTTGCGAAGATTGCCAGCGCGGACAGGCCGGAAGCCCCGGATCGACAACCTTTATCCGTGCCTTCAGTTAGACGACACCGCTCCCCCCGCGATGAGAGAAGCTTTTCTTGCCTGGGCCGGCAAGCTCGAAGGTGTGAGCGTACGTCCCACCGAGTTCTCGCTACCTGCAGATGCGTTGGTTCTGGAAGAGGAGCTGGCCAAAGGCAAACCTGAAGCGTTCATAGCGGGTCGGGAGTTTTCCATCGTCAGAGAGGAAGGGAGTGTTCAGCTAAGTCTGGATCCCGGGTGGGGACAAAAAGTTCTGGACAAGGGATGGGCCACCATACATCCACTCGCCCGCTATATGGCGGGTGCGTTACCGCCCCAGAGCATGATCGTCTACGCTCCCAGAGATAAAAAAGAGTTGAGGGTCATCCAAAAGATAGTGGAAGCCGCTTACTGGCATGCCCAGGGACGTGTCGAGGACATGGTGCTGCCTGACAGCGCCTGGTAAAGGAGGAGCTGGTGTGAAAGCAGCCGTTTACTACGGGCCGAGGGACATCAGAATCGACGATGTTGAAGAACCCCGGATAAACGCCCCGCACGAGATGCTGGTGAAGGTGAAGGCGACTTCTATCTGCGGCTCGGACCTGCACATCTACCGGGGATCTCTCGACGGGATAATGGAACGTGGCAAATCACGCATAGGCCACGAGCTCTCCGGGGAAGTGATCGAGGTCGGCGATGAGGTAGGCGACTTCGACCCAGGAGACCCGGTAACCATGGCTTACTCCGCCTCCTGCGGAGAGTGCTACATGTGCCGTGTCGGTCAGACCGCGCACTGTGAGACCACCCAGAAGGCGGTCTATGGGTTCGGCACGGCCTTCGGTGCCCTCAACGGGACTCAGGCAGAATACCTGGTCATACCCCATGCCGACGCTCACGCCTTGAAGGTGCCAGAAGGGCTCGCGGACGATGAGGTACTCACACTCTCCTGCAACCTGCCCTCGGCCCTGATCGCCAACCGCCTGGCGGATATCCAGCCTGGAGAGACTGTCGCGGTGGTGGGATTGGGACCCACGGGCATCATGTCCCTGGAGCTGGCGTTGAAGCGTGGACCGGGGAAGGTCTTTGCCTTCGAACCCGTTGCCCACCGGAGGGAGTACATCCAAAAGCGCTTCGGAGTGGAAGGGTTCGAGCCAGGAGGCGAAGGCGTCGAAGAGATCAGAGAGGCAACCGAGGGCCGTGGTGTGGACAAAGTCATAGAGGTGGTGGGCAGCCCCGAGAGCCTGCAATTGGCTCTAGACCTCGTCCGTCCCGGCGGCACGGTGGCTGCGATCGGAGTCTTCACCGCGGATCGATTCAACCTCAACCTCTCCGACGTATTCTTGCGAGACATCTCGCTGCACATGAACGGCTTCGCCAACGTCCAGCCTTATATGTGGGAAGCGGCGCGTCTGCTGTCGGAAGGGGTCGTAGACGTCTCAAAGCTCTTCACCCACCGCTTCACGCTTGCTCAGGCGGATGAGGCGTTTCGTGTGTTCGCGGACAAGGAGGACGGGGTGCATAAGGTCCTTATACAGCCGGAATGAATGAAGGAGGACGCAAATGCCGATGGTCGAGGTTATCCACTCCGCGGAAGACGAGCTGAAAATCGAGAGCAGGCGAGCCTTTGCACGCAGAGCACTGGAGATATTCCAGGAGGTTCTCGGAACTCCTCCGGGGAGGCTGCGGCTGTTCTTCTCGGAGGTCCCCCGTACACACACCATAGAGGGGCTTCTGGAAGAACAAAGCGCTGAGGATGACTAGACGGCCCGGGAGAATACAACTTCTTCCTGTCGCCCCCCACCCCCAATCAGCGGAGGCTCGCAAGCTGCAAGCCGCAGCGGAAGAGCGCGGGTTCGTGGTCTCCTGGACCCCGATAGAGCTCCCCGACGAATGGAAGCTCAGTTATCAGCGCTGGATACGGGAGAGAAGACATGCCGGGATCGGGAACCTGGGGCGGGCACTCGAGGTGCGGCTGACACCCAACATGCGGTTCGGCTGGGCGAAGAGCGTCATGGTGCTCGCTGCTCCCCACGCCTATCCGGATCCCGGCAAACCTTCCGACGGCCTCAGGATCGGACGTGTAGCGCGAAAGTTCTGGGTGAGGGAACCAGATCCATTCTTCCTGAAACGTCTCCTGGAGCCACACATCGAGGCGCTGAAGGATCTCGCCAGCCAACTCGGGCTGCGCACGCGGGACTATGTGGATCAGGGGCCGCTGCCGGTCAACCTCTACGCCATCCGCTCAGGGCTTTTCTGGCGAGGCCGCAACGCGATGCCCAACAGTCAGATGCTCGGTACCCGCGTTACTCTCGCCTGCCTCCTGACGGATGTACCTGTCTCTCTCCCTCCCCAGCACCCCGACAGGTGCGGCAGCTGCAGGAGGTGCGTCTCTTCCTGCCCTACTGGTGCCTTACTGGGCGACAGGAGGGTTGACCTGAACCTATGTATCTCCTACTGGACGACACGTCATGAAGGACTCATCCCCGTCGAATTATGGTCCTCGATCGGCGACTGGTTGTTCGGCTGCGATGTCTGCCAGGACGTCTGTCCCTGGAATTGGAAGGCTGAAAGAGCGGGTTGGTTCTGGGAAGGATTTCATGCCGACTCCGACCTTGCGCACCCCGATCTCATCAACCTGCTGACCTCCTCCGAAGGCGAATTCGCCCGCATGTACGCGGGCAGCCCCTTCGAACGAGCGGGGCGTGCACGCCTGGCCCGCAACGCGTTGGTCCTGCTGGCGAACACGGGAAACACGGACCACCTGCCGCTGGTGGAGGTGGCAGCGCAGGATGCGAGCCCGTTGGTACGTGCGACAGCAGCCGAGGCGCTGGTCCGTTTGGGCGGCGTAGCCGAGGTAGAGGGGTTGCTCAGGGACCCCGACCCCCGGGTCAGGAACGAAGCTCGCCGGGCGCTGGAAGAAAGCGACATGAAGTAGGCCCGGATCATCGTGTGAACAACGCTTTGATAGCAGGGCAACAGGTGCCCGAATATGTAGAATGGAACCAAGCAGACCCGAAGAGAAAGAGGTGAACCGGGACGATGTCCGCAGACGGCAACAAACTCTACCAGAAGACAGAGGTGGTCGGCACTTCCGAGGTCAGCTTCGAGGATGCGATCGCCAGGGCGCTCGAGCGCGCCCGGAGAACCATCCACCACGTACGGTGGTTCGAGGTCGTCGAACAACGCGGCCGTGTCGATGACGGCAGGATCGAGTTTCAGATCACGCTAGAGATCGGATCCGAGGTAGAAGAAAGTCCTTGAGTCGTCGCGGGTTCGGCGCGTACAACGGAGCGTCGTGCCCCGGGCAGACCGCATGCCGCCGCGGGCCCGGGAAGACCGTAGATGTTCGTAGAGGGTCCTTCTCGATCCTCTGTACAGGCAGGAGCAAGGTATCAAGACCATGATAAAAAAGTTACTCGTTGCCAACCGAGGCGAGATCGCCATCCGGGCCTTCCGGGCGGCCTACGAGCTGGGTATCCGCACGGTCGCCGTCTACACCCCGGACGACCGCAGCTCCCTGCACCGTCAGAAGGCGGACGAGGCGTACGAGATCGGCGAACCCGGCCATCCGGTAAGGGCCTATCTGGATATCGAGGTTCTGGTTCAGACTGCTCTCCAGGTCGGTGCGGACGCGATCTACCCCGGGTATGGATTCCTCTCCGAGAGCGCCAAATTCGCCAGAGCGTGCGAGGAAGCGGGGATAGTGTTCGTGGGTCCTCCCGCTGATGTGCTCGAGCTCACCGGCGACAAGCTGCGGGCGCGTCACGCAGCACGCCGAGCGGGCATTCCGGTGCTCGAGGCTTCAGAGGCCGTTGCGGGGCCGGAGGAGGCTCTCGCCGCGGCCGAAGAGATAGGTTATCCGGTCTTCGTGAAGGCCGCTGGCGGGGGTGGAGGTAGGGGACTGCGCACGGTCAGGGATCCCGCCGATCTGCCGGGAGCCGTAAATACCGCCATGCGGGAGGCAGAGGCTGCGTTCGGCAACCCGACGATCTTTCTGGAACAAGCCCTGGAGCGCCCCCGACACATAGAGGTACAGATCCTCGGGGACGCCACCGGCGAGGTGATCCACCTCTTCGAGCGTGACTGCTCGGTGCAGAGGCGACACCAGAAGGTGCTCGAGATGGCGCCTGCGCCGAACCTGTCCCCGGAGCTGCGCGAGAGGCTGTGCGAGGATGCGGTACGTTTCGGGCGGACGGTCGGCTACAGAGGGGCGGGGACGGTGGAGTTCCTCCTCGGTGAGGACGGGAGATACGCCTTCATCGAGATGAACCCCAGGATACAGGTCGAGCACACCGTCACCGAAGAGACCACCGATGTAGACATAGTGAGTGCCCAGCTGCGCCTGGCCGGTGGGGAGACGCTCGAAGAGATCGGGCTCGTCCAGGAGAAGATCGTGCAGCGTGGGGTGGCCCTGCAGTGCCGCATCACTACGGAAGATCCGGCGCAGGGCTTCAGGCCGGACACCGGCAAAGTCTCTGCTTACAGGACGCCCGGTGGGGCTGGCATACGTCTGGACGATGCGGGGACCTACGCGGGAGCCGAGATCAGCCCCTACTTCGACTCCCTTCTGGCCAAGCTCACGGCCCGTGGAGCGGATCTGCTGACCGCGTCCCGCAGGGCCAGGCGTGCTCTGGCCGAGTTCCGCGTGAGGGGCGTGGCTACCAACACGGCTTTTCTGAGAGCGGTCCTCAAGGACCCCGACTTTCTCGCGGGTCGTTTGAGCACATCCTTCATCGACGAGAGGCCGCACCTCACCACGGTCTCCACGGGACAGGACCGCGCCAGCCGTCTTCTGGATCTGCTCGCGGACGTGACCGTCAACCGGCCCCACGGCGAACCGCCCGACACACCCGACCCGCGTATCAAGCTGCCTCCGCTCCCGGAGGGAGAGACGCCACCGGGATCACGCCAGCGCCTGCAGCGGCTCGGTCCGGAAGGATTCGCCCGCTGGCTGCGCGACACGCCCACGCTTCTGGTGACCGACACCACCATGCGTGATGCGCACCAATCGCTCTTCGCCACCCGGATGCGCACCTTCGACATACTCGCCGCGGCGCCTCACGTATCCCGGCTCATGCCGGAGCTCCTCTCCTGTGAGGTATGGGGTGGGGCGACTTTCGACGTGGCGCTCAGGTTTCTGCACGAAGATCCATGGGAGAGGCTGGCCCGTCTGCGGGAGGCGATACCGAACATCTGCCTGCAGATGCTTCTCAGGGGGCAGAACATAGTCGGTTACACTCGCTATCCCAAAGACGTCATCAGAGCCTTCGTCGAAGAAGCCCACGCCACCGGACTGGACATCTTTCGCATATTCGACGCCAACAACGACGTTTCGCAGATGAGGGCGGCGATCGACGCGGTACTGGAGGCCGGGGCTCTGGTGGAAGGGTGCCTCTGTTATACGGCGGATCTCTCCGACCCGGGCGAGAGGCTCTACACCCTCGATTATTACCTCAGGGTGGCGCAAGAGCTGGTCGAAAGCGGAGCTCACATACTGTGCATAAAGGACATGGCCGGCCTCCTCCGCGCTCCCGCAGCGCGCAAACTGGTTGCGGCCCTGCGTCGGGAGTTCGAGCTACCCGTTCACCTGCACACGCACGACACATCGGGCGGACAACTGGCCACCTATCTTGCGGCCATAGAAGCAGGAGTGGATGCCGTAGACGGAGCAGCCGCTCCCATGTCTGGCATGACCAGCCAGCCCAACCTCGCCGCCATCGTAGCGGCCACGGATCATACCGAGAGGGCCACCGGACTCTCGCTCGAATCCCTGGGAGACCTGGAGCCTTACTGGGAAGCGGTGCGTACCCTGTACGCACCCTTCGAAGCGGGTCTGCGTTCCCCCACCGGAACGCTCTACCGGCACGAGATCCCCGGCGGGCAGCTCTCCAACCTGCGTCAGCAGGCGATAGCGCTGGGGCTCGGGGATCGCTTCGAGGAAGTGGAAAGATACTACGAGCGCTGTGACAAGATACTGGGGAGGCTGGTGAAGGTAACCCCTACGAGCAAGGTGGTGGGAGATCTGGCCCTTTACCTGCTCTCTGCGAACATAGACCCGGACGATTTTGCCAGAGATCCAGCCTCTTACGATCTTCCGGAGAGCGTCATAGGATTTCTGCGTGGAGATCTCGGCAAACCTCCCGGCGGATGGCCGGAGCCCTTGCGTTCGCGGGCGCTCGAAGGGAGAGATCCGGTCTCTTCCGAGACGAAGCTCCCCGAGGAGAGCCGGGCCGCTCTCGAAGACGGGGATCGCCGCTCGGCACTCAGCCACCTGATGCTTCCGGGGCCAGCCCGGGAGTACGAACGAGCCCAGGAACGCTACGGTGACGTCTCGGTAGTCCCCACGAAAGCGTTCCTCTACGGGCTGGAACCGGCGAAGGAGCTATCCGTGGATCTCGAGCCCGGTGTAAGGCTCTACATCCAGCTGGAAGCCATAACAGAACCCGACGAGCGTGGCATAAGGACCCTCCACATTACTCTGAACGGTCAGAGTCGGCCCGTAGATGCGCAGGACCGCTCACTCAAGCCCGAGACGCCGGTGCGCGAGAAGGCCGATCCATCCAATCCGTGCCACATCGCCGCCACCATGACCGGGGTGGTGACGATCATGGTCGAACAAGGGCAGAACATAAAAGAAGGAGAACAGATAGGCGCGATCGAAGCCATGAAGATGGAGAGCGCCATAAGGGCGCCATCGGGAGGGAGGATAGCGCGGCTCGCCGTCACCTCCGGAACGAACGTCGAACCAGGGGATCTTCTCGTCGTACTCGAAACCTGATGCGGTCCTCACAGAAGAGCAAACCCGTCTCCGAGCGCCTCGTCCGCTCTGGAGCTTGACGTTGAAGGCTGGCTGAAGACAAAAATAAAGAGCCGACGAGCGGACTCGAACCGCTGACCTGCTCATTACGAGTGAGCTGCTCTACCAGCTGAGCTACGTCGGCACCTTGCGGGGTGCGAGTATATCGCACCTCGGCCGATGTGTCGAAACTCCCCCCTCCCTCATCCCCGCGGCGGCTTCTGCTGCACCTTATCTGCCAGAACACCCCGCATCGGCCGGTTTTGTTCTTCGAGAATATCGGAGGCTTCCCGGGCGGCACGCCTCACCATGGGAGCCAGAGCCCTGAGTTCGCTGTCGAAGCGTCGAGCGGAGGTGGAGATGCCGATCGCTCCCCGGGTACGGCCGTCCCGGTCCAGTATCGGTACGGCTATGCAGCAAAGGTTTTCCGCGAACTCTTCCACGTCGATGGCCAGCCCCCGGACCATCACGCCCCGCAGGTGGTCCTCCAGATGGCGCTTCTCGGTTATGGTCCTGGGGGTGAATTTCTCCAGCCCGTAGCACTCGACGTACTCTTCTATGCCATCCGGTCCCGCCCCGGCTATGAGCACCTTTCCGAGAGCCAGAGCATGCGAGGCGCCGTGAAAGCCCCGAACCACACCCACCGGAGGGCTCTCCGGCGGGGACTTTACCTGCGCCACGGTCACCTGTCCACCGTCGAGAACTCCCAGGTAAGCGTGGCGCCCGCTCCTCATGGCCAGCTCCTCTATGACCGGCTCCACGGAGGTCTCCAGAAACCTCCCGGTGGCACGTCCGTAGAGAAGGGGTATGGCCGGCCCGAGCCTGTAGCCGCCGCAACGCGGCAGCTTCTCCAGGTATCCTTCATCCACCAGGATCCCGAGCAACCGGTAGCAGGTCGAGAGGCTGACGTCGAGCTCGCGGGCGATCACCTTCGCGGTCACCCTCTCCCTGCGACTCACGAAGTCGAGGATCTCGAACATCCTCCGGGCCCCCCGGAACCCACCCCCGGCTCCTCTGCTTCCCAGCCTGTTTTGAGGTGCAGCCTCAAAGACCAAGACCACTTACCCCCTTTCCTGCAGGATAATCTACCCCACACACGTCGACCAAGCCCCCGGCACGAATGATTTTCGCACAATATTAGAAAACGCTCCGCTTGCAACTTGATTGACATCTTCCGGAATATATATTCGGCTCAAAGAAAGCAAGAAAGGAGGAGTGGTGTACGAGAAGGATGGTGAGAAGTACTTCGTGGTGGACGGGCACGTCCACTTCTGGGACGGCAGTCCGCAGAACTGGCGCAACGTCCACGGCCAGCAGTTCATCGAGTGCTTCCACGACTACCAGACGGCGCTGAGCCCCGAAGAGTACAAGTGGCCCATAGAGGAGTTCTACAAGTACTCTGAGGAGAGGATCCTGCACGATCTCTTCGAGGTGGGCTACGACGACAAGGCGATCTTCCAGCCGACCTACCTCACGGACTTCTACAAGAACGGGTTCAACACCACCGAGCAGGACGGGGTGCTGGCGGAGAAGTACCCGGACAAGTTCATCGTCAACGGTGCTTTCGACCCCAGAGACGGCGAGGAGGGGCTCAGGGAGCTGGAGCGGCTCGCGGAGAGGTACAACCTCAAGGGCGTCAAGCTCTACACGGCGGAGTGGAAGGGGCGCTCGAAGGGTTGGAGCCTCAAGGACGACTGGGCCAAACGTTATCTGGAGAAATGTGTCGAGCTGGGGATAAAGAACATCCACGTTCACAAGGGCCCGACGATCCGGCCTCTCAATCGTGACGCCTTCGACGTGGCCGACGTGGACGACGTGGCCTCTGAGTTCACCGACCTCAACTTCATCGTCGAGCACGTGGGGCTGCCGAGGCTGGAGGACTTCTGCTGGATCGGGACGCAGGAGCCCAACGTCTACGGGGGGCTCGCGGTGGCCATTCCGTTCATCCACACCCGGCCGCGCTACTTCGCCCAGATCATCGGGGAGCTGCTGTACTGGCTGGGGGAGGACAGGATCACTTTCGGCAGCGACTACGCCATCTGGCAGCCCAAGTGGCTCATAGAGGAGTTCGTGGACTTCCAGATACCGGAGGACATGCAGGGCGAGTACGGCACGCTCACCCCGGAGATAAAGAAGAAGATCCTGGGGCTCAACCTGGCCGGGCTCTACGGCATAGAGGTACCGGAGGAGCTGAAGCTAAAGGGCGCTCACTCGGGCACCGGTCCTGTTGGGAGCGACGCCGAGCCCGTCGCGCCGTGAGCGAGATTCGGGAATCGGAGGTCCTGGACGCCCTCTCGGGCGTCCGGGACCCCGAACTGGACGAGCCGATCACCAACCTCGGGTTCGTCTCGCACGTAGAGCGGGATGAAGGAACGGTCCGCCTGAGGCTCAGGCTCCCCACCTACTTCTGCTCGCCCAACTTCGCCTACATCATGGCCGAGGACGCCAAGAGGGCGCTCATCTCGCTGCCGCGGGTGGAGCGGGTCGAGGTCGTCCTCGAGGAGTTCCACGTCGCCCAGGAGATAAGCCGTGGGGTGGAGAGGGACGAGGGCTTCGACCGGGCGATGGCCTCCTTCTCCGACGAGACGACCGGGGAGGACCTGGACGCCGTACGCGAGACCTTCCGCAAGAAAGCCTTCGTCCGTCGCCAGGAGATCCTCTGCCGCACCCTGCTCTCCCGGGGCACAAGCCCGCGGGAGCTTGCGCACATGCGCCTCGGCGACGTCCCACCCTGCCCGGAGCTCGAGGTATACCTGGAGCGCAGGAGGGAGCTCGGGTTCGACCTCTCCCCCTCTTCCCCGCTCCTCTTGAGCGCGAGCGGGGATCCCGTCCCCGAGGAAGCCGTGGTCGAGCACCTGAGGAAGGCGCGCCTGACCAGGATAAGCCTGGAGAGCAACGGCGCGCTGTGCAGTGATCTGCTCCAAGCGAGGTACGGGAGAAAGGAGAAGAGCAGCGCATGAAGGCAGCCCGGCTGCACGAGTACGATGAAAAGATAGGTACGAAGCCCCTGAAGGTGGAGGAGGTCGAGGATCCCAGGGTAGAGGGCCCCTTCGACGTGATCGTACGCATCGGGGCCGCAGGGCTCTGCCGCACCGACCTGCACATCATCGAGGGCCAGTGGAAACCCATCCAGGATCCCGACGGCACCCTCCTGCCGTACATCCCGGGCCACGAGAACGCCGGCTGGGTCGAGGAGGTGGGCTCGGCGGTCACCAACGTCCAGCCCGGAGACACGGTCATCGTCCACCCCCTGATAACCTGCGGGTTGTGCCGGGCGTGCCGGGCCGGCGACGACATGCACTGCGAGAACGCCGCCTTCCCCGGGCTCTCCACCGACGGGGGCTTCGCCGAGTACCTGAAGACCAGCGCCCGCTCGGTCGTCAAGCTCGACCCGAGCCTGCACCCCAGGGACATAGCCGCGCTCGCCGACGCGGGCCTCACCGCCTACCACGCGGTGAAGAAGGCCGCCCCCCTGCTCTACCCCGGCACCCACGTGGTCGTGATAGGCTCAGGAGGTCTCGGGCACATCGGCATCCAGACCCTCAAAGCGCTCACCCCCGCCGGGGTGATCGTGGTCGACCCCTCCGAGAAGGCGCTATCTCTTGCAAAAGAGATAGGCGCGGATGAGACGGTAAGGGTAGAAGACGGCTACGTGGAGAAGGTGCTCGAGATGACCGACGGTGGCGCGGAGGTCGTCATCGACTTCGTCGGGGAGAGGGGCGCCGAGAAGGACGCCTGGAAGATGACCCGTCAGGGAGGGTCCCACTTCGTCGTCGGCTACGGCGGGGTGGTCGAGGTACCAACCATAGACATCATCTCCACCGAGCGCAGCATCGTGGGCAACCTCGTCGGCACCTACAACGACCTGGCCGAGCTGATGGAGCTCACCGCCCAGGGCAAGGTGAAGCTGCACACCAAAACCTACCCCCTGGAAGAGGTGAACTCCGCCATAGCCGACCTCAACGAGGGACGCCTGCAGGGGAGAGGTATCTTGATCCCCTGATGTTCCCCGGTACCGGTGAAGCGCGGAGCACGTCCAGAAAGACGTGCTCCTTTCTCATGAGCGCTCCCCGACCCCGTTCAGCAGGATGTCGTTCTTCAACAGCGAGGCTACGCTCGTCACGTACCGGGTCATCTCACAGATCGCCTCCAGCGTACGCCCGAACTCCGCCACGGCGGCGGTGTTGGCCTCCAGGCCCCGGACGACCTCCTCCAGGCGCCGCTCCACCTTCTCCAGCGCCTCCCGCTGTTCCGCCACCTCGGCCTCCAGAGCATCCAGAACCCCGCGCCGGCCGCCCGCTCCCTCTCTCACGCCGAGCGCCTCGTTGAGGTCGTAGAGGGCCGAGACGAGCAGGCTCTGCCGCGCAAGCAGGGTGCCTGTGGTCTCCCGGGAGAACGCCTCGTTCACCCGTTCCAGGCTCTCCCGCATCTCCCGCATTGCTTCGAGCAGCCGCCCGTTCTCCTCCCGGAACTCCTCCGGGTCCGGAAGCGGATGCCTCAACATCCTCTTCACCGCCTCCGTCCCCATCCCCTCCATGTGGAGCTCCCTGACCACCCGAACCCTCTCGAGACCCTCCTCCGATACCTCGATCCTCCCGGCTCGCCGCATGTGCGGTATCGAATATTCCCTGAGGTAACGGTAGAGCGTCGGCCGCGGAATCCCCAGCAGCTCCGCAACCTCTTCGACAGAGTAAGACAAGCCCCCTCCCGCTTATCACCGAGATATTTTCACAGACCCTTCAAGCCGTAAGAAACTCTAACACGTGATGACCGACGTATCATCACGCAATACTGCACCTCACAATAAGCTTTACTATCCATGTTTCCAATATCTTGTGGTGATTATCTGTCGGTGATCCGATCTCTGGTGCGTAGAGTGGTTTTCTCACCCGCTGAAAATCGTGCTACGGGTGTTGAAAACGAGCTGCGTGCGCCCGATACTCCGTACTCGTTGAAGCGGCGATTCAGGTTCGCTGACGACGTTTCAGATTTCAGCATGGAGGGGGATGAGTTGAACCTGAGGTTTATCTCCGTGAGGGTTTTCTGGTTTCTGCTGCTCCTCTGCGGTTTCACGGCGGTACACTCCGAGCCGGCCCACGCGACGGGTGTGCTCGCCTCCTGGTACGGTCCCGGCTTCTACGGGAGACCGACGGCGAGCGGTGAGCCCTACGATGCCTACGCGTACACCGCGGCGAGCAGGACGCTGCCGCTCGGGACGAGGCTCGTGGTGAGCATGGGCGGACGCTCGGTGGAGGTGACGATAAACGACCGGGGCCCGTACGTGGGAGCGAGGGCGCTCGATCTCTCGCAGGCCGCGGCGCAGTCTCTGGGTCTGATCCGTCCCGGCGTCGCCTACGTGGATTACTCGATCATCAGCTATCCGCAGTCCCAGACGGCATACCCTCAGGAGTCGGCGACCGGCCGGACTTATACGGTGAGGCCGGGGGACACGCTCACGTCCATCGCGGCCTACCTCGGCGTCTCTGTCGGCTACCTCGCGCGGTACAACGGCCTCGCGAACCCGGACTACATAAGGGTCGGGCAGGCACTCTACTACTGACCCGGACCGGCAAGGTCGCAGGCGGCGGGAAGCCCGGCCAGGCTCCTGGCCTCCCTCACGGCCCGCACGATCGCCAGGGCCAGAGCCAGCGCTCCTGCCGCCCCGACGACGTCCGACGAGGCCTCTACCTCCCCCACGGAAGCTGCGAAGACGGTGTCCCCGTCCACCGAAGTATGCACGGGGTAGACCGTGCGGGCGAGCCCGTCGTGGGCCATCCGGGCCACGCGGGTCGCCTGGGGCTTCGTCAGGCGAGCGTTGGTCGCAACGACGCCAAGCGTCGTGTTCTCACCCCAGCGCAGGCGCGAGGCCGCACCGGGCAAAAGCTCCACGCTGTCCCCGAGCGTACCGTCCTCCAGCCGGGGTCCGGCGACGATGCGCAGTCCATCCTGCGGATCACGCACGTCCCCCAGGGCGTTCACGACGGCCAGGGCTCCGACGATTAGGCCGTCCTCGAGGGAGATCGAGGCGCTGCCCAACCCACCCTTCATCGCCCGGTCCGGCCCCAGGACCTTGCCGACGCTCGCCCCGGTTCCCGCCCCGACGCTACCCTGCTCGAAACCCTCGCGCGTGGCAGAGCGAGCCGCCTCGTAACCCATCGTGCGGTCTGGGTAGGCATCGTGCGCGCCGATCGTGAGGTCGAAGATCACCGCCGCCGGCACGATCGGCACCCGTGCCACCCCCACGTCCAGCCCGACCCCCCGCTCCAGGAGAAACCCGACCACCCCGTCGGCGGCCGCGAGGCCCAGGGCGCTCCCGCCGGTCAGAAGCAACCCGTGCACCTCCCCGACCCGTCCGGTCGGGCTCAGAGAATCCGTCTCCCGGGTGCCCGGTGAGGCTCCGCGCACGTCCACTCCCACCGTGGCCGGACGGTCGAAGAGGATCGCCGTGCAGCCGGTCACGCCCTCCGCATCCGTCGCGTGCCCCACCCTCACGCCGGGCACGTCGCAGAGGTCGTCAGCCACCGGGCTCCTCGTCCTTCGACGACAGCCCCCACTCCTCGGGATCCGCGGGCCGCACGCCGGGGTTGTCCCGGGCGAGACGGCCGAGCGGGACGAGCTCGGGTTTCACCTGCGGCTCGAAGCGGACGAAGACGGCGTCTTTCACCATCGAGTAGTCCACGACCTTACCCTCGCGCTTCCCGAGCCTGACCATGGTGTTCTTGAAGGGAGCCCGCTGTTTGAACTCCTTGTAGACCTCGTGCTCGTAGCGCATGCAGCACTTCACCTCGCCGCAGCAGCCGATGATCTTCTCGTTCGGCGTTACGCCCTGCTGGCGGGCGAGGCGAGGGTTCACGGGCCCGAGGCTCCTGGCCCCGCTCCAGGTCGCGCAGCACAGCGGTAGCCCGCAGGTATCGCACCCGCCGGCCCGCCCGGAGCGCTCGATGAACGTGTAGCGCTTGAGCGAGACGCTGGCCCCGTACTTCCGCTCCAGCCCGGCCTGTACGGGACGCAGGTCGGGCCTGCCGTCGGACTGGTACTTCACCTCGATGTAGGACTCATCGAGCGTGAGGTCACACCCGATGAACCTTACCCCCTGAATACGGTGATCGCGGGCCAGCTTCTCGGCCTCGACGCGCACCTCCCGGCCGAGTTCCCTGTGACGGTCCTCGACCCGCTCGTCCTCCTCGGTGGCGACCCGGATTATCTCGTAGGGCGTGGTGTACGGCTCCCGGCGGCGCGGGGTGAGAGCGACCCGGCCGAGCAGCGGCCCCACCTCGGTGTCGACGACGACCCTGTAGCCGACCCTGAGGTCGAGGTCATGTGCGTAGCAGAGTCGCGTGACGCTCCAGCCGGGTAGTCTGACGTCTACCAGCCGCGGGAGGGTTCCAGGATCTTCTGCCGCGCTCTCGATAGCACCACCTCCAGTACAGCCTCTGGAGAGGCATTATACGCCAGCGCCGAAAGCCCTTCGTCCACCTCCCGGGCGGCCCCGACCCAGTCGGCTCCCGGGAAGCTCGCCACGACATCCTCTATTTTGTCTCTGCGGTCCACGTTCGCGACCAGCTCCGGTGCCCCCGCGGCCGTAACCGCGGCGTCACGATAGGCAAGCTTCAGGAGGTCGAGCGCCTCCTCCGTCGCCTCCTCCCGCGCCGCCCGTCCGGCGCGGCGCGCGTCATCCCTGGTGCGTCGGTCCTGCTCTCGGGCCGCTTCGAGGAAATCCCGCTCCTTTCCCTCTCCAACCCCCTCCGCACGATCCGCCATGGCCTCCGCATGCCGGAGCACACCCCCCACCCCGGAAGAGAGGTCGAAAGCGGCCTCGAGAGCGGCATCCCTGAGCAGCATCATCCCCTCATCCGCATAACGCAGTGAACGCCCCACGCTCCCCCTCCCCAGCGAGGCGGCGAGCGCCGGGTTTTCGACCCCCCGCTCTGCGAGGAACCGCTCAACCTCGGGAACCGGGACGGGATCGAAGCGTACCCCACGGGCTCTGGAGGCTACCGTCGGGAGCACCTCCTCCCGGGAGGTCGAGAGCAGTATGAAGACCGTCTCTCCCTCGGGCTCTTCGAGGGTTTTGAGCAGGGCGTTTGCGGCCTGCAGGTTGAGCGTGTCCGCGCGAAGCAGGAAGACGCGCCGCAGACCCTCGAACGGCCGGCTCGAGGCTCCGCGGATCACGTGTCGAACCTGCCCTATGGTGGTGAACGTCCCCTCCGGCACCACCTCGACCACATCCGGGTGGTGCCCGCGCAAGACCCGCTCCCTGGCCACGGGGTCATCCCCCGCCACAAGAGCGGCGGCGAACCTGCGCGCCACGGTACGCTTCCCGACGCCTCGTGGCCCGTAGAAGAGATAGGCGTGAGAGACGTCCCCGCTCTGAAGCGCACCGCTGAGCAGCCGCCGGACACCCGGGTTGCCGATCACACCATCGAAGATAGGATCCATCCTCCTACGGAGTATAGCGCCGCAGGATCTCCTCCCTCACGACGGTGACGAGGTGCGCCGGCTCCCTGCGGCCGTCGAGCGTGACGACGCGTCCGGGCTCGGAGCGGGCGATCTCCTCGAATCCCTCGACGACCCGTCTCATGAACCCTTCCCCCAGACGTTCGATCCTGTCCGGCGGAAGGCCGGCACGCCGGGCACGTTCCATCCTCTCGTCCTCTTCGACACGAAGGTAGAAGGTCACGTCCGGGACGAGGTCATCGACCGCGCGGGCGTTGATCTGTCGCACGGCGTCGGCGCCTAACCCCCGGCCGTATCCCTGGTATGCGATGCTGGAGTCGAGATACCGCTCGCAGACGACGAGCTGACCCCGTCCGAGGCGGGGCAGTATCTCACGCCTGGTGTGGTCCGCGCGCGCCGCCGCGTAGAGGTAAGCCTCGGTCCAGGGGTCCATCTCGAGGTGGGGGTCGAGCAACACCTCCCGGATACGCTCGGCCGTTGGGGTCCCCCCGGGCTCCCGGGTGAAATGAGCCTGCGGGAAGTGGTTCCTGAGGAACCTCGCCAGCGTCGACTTCCCCGAGAAGTCGGCGCCTTCTACGGTGACGAACAGCCCTGCCCCCTCTTCTAGGCCGCCCGCCTGCCGGATCCACACCCGGCCGCCTCGACGAAAGCGGAGAAAAGCCGACGTTGCTCCGGCCACGCCTCCCGCATGGCCTCGGCGTGCCACTGGATACCCAAGACCCAGCGGGAACCGTCGCGCCACTCGAGGGCTTCTACCACACCGTCGGGAGAGCGCGCGCTCACCTGCAGATCCCCGGCGACCTCCTTCACGGCCTGGTGATGGTACGAGTTGACCGCGAGCCGCTCCTTACCGAGTATCCTCCCGAGAAGGGATTCACCGGCGATCTCGACCTCATGCGCCGGAACCCACTTCGGCTCTTTCTGCCTGTGCTCGAGCACCCCTTCGCCGAACTGAGCGTGAAGATCCTGGTAAAGGCTGCCGCCGAGCAGCACGTTCAGCACCTGCAGCCCCCGGCAGATGCCGAGCACGGGCAGCCCCGCCTCCAGCGCCCGCCCGGCGAGCGCGAGCTCGAAAGCGTCACGCTCGGGGAGCGTCGTGCCCGTCTCGGGCATCCTCTCTTCCCCGTAGTGAGAGGGATCGAGGTCGCTGCCCCCCGAGAGGAGCAAGCCGTCGATCCCGCCCAAAAGCGCGTCCACGGCACCACGGCCGACGACGGGAGGCAGCACCACCGGCACCCCTCCGGCCTCCACCACGCTCTGCACGTAGTCCAGGTCAGCCCGCACGAAGCGCCCGAGCGGACGCTCCGCCACCGTCTCCGTGTCGTCCTTGAGCGTCGCGCTCACGCCGATTACCGGGTCTGATTCAATTCGCCTCCGATGAGCCGTCCGCGTCCCCATGATGGCCTACAGCGTCGCGGCGTAGCAGACTAGAGCGGATAGGACCGCCAGGAGCACGTATCCAGCGGCGCAGGCACGTCCGGGAGGAGAAACTCTGTAAGGAGCGGGGCGTTCCCGAAGGTCCACCCGGTGGCTTATGTGGTGGACTTCTCCAGCTCTTCCTTCGCTGCCTCTCGCGATCGCTCCTCACCCTTTCCGTTCTCGCGTTTCTTCGGGCAGTCCATGTTTATGCAGGTGGTCCACGGACGACGCTTGCCGATGACCTTTATCTCCGGGGCACCGCAGGCGTCGCAGAGCGTCCCCAGAGGGATGATGTCCCCCTTCTGGGGGAGCGGGAAGGTCGTGCGGCACTCCGGGTACCCCTCGCAGCCGGCGAAGCGCTTGCCGCTCTTGCGGTTGCGCCTTATCTTCAGGTTGCGACCGCAGACCGGACAGGGTCCGAGCGTCTCGTCCCCGCGGATGCCCTCCCAGACGATGTCCGCGAACTTCTCCTCCTGGCTCGTCAGGTGATCGTAGACCCGGCGCAGCACCTCGCGCGAGGCGTCCACCACGGACTCCTTCTCGACCCGGCCCTCGGAGATCGCGTCCATGCTCCTCTCCAGCTCGGCGGTCATCTCGTGCGAGGCTATCTCCGAAGCGAACTGCTTGAGCGCCCGCGCCACCGCCATCCCGGTCTCCGTCGGGACTATCGGATCACCGTGGATGTAGCCCCTGTCGTAGAGGTTCTGGATTATCGCCGGCCGGGTGGCCTTCGTGCCGAGCCCGAGATCCTCCATCACCCTTATGAGACGCCCCTGCCCGTAGCGTCCCGGCGGCTGGGTCTGCTTCGAGAGCACCTCGGCCTCGACGAGCCGCACCCGCTGCCCCTCTTCGAGCGCTGGAAGCTCCTCGTCCGGCCTGCGCCCGTAGGGGTAGACCCCGAGCCACCCCTCCTCGGTGAGGACCGTACCGCGGGCGATGAGGGGCTCCCCACCGGACTCGAAGCGCAGCGTGGTGCGCAGCGTCTGCGCCGGTCCGGAGAGGGTCGCCAGAAACCTCCTCACCACGAGCTGGTAGATCTTCCACTGATCGTCCCGCAGATCACCCTTGCGGGCGGGTCCAGTCGGGTAGATCGGGGGGTGGTCGGTGGTCTGCCGCCTGCCGCGGGTCGGGGTGAAGCGCTTCTGTCCGGAGAGCTTCTCGGCGTAAGGCGCCACACCCTCCACCCCGCGCAGGAAATCCACGACCTCGCGCAGATCGAGTGACTCCGGATAGACGGTGTTGTCCGTGCGCGGGTAGGAGATGTACCCCTCGGTGTAGAGATCCTCCGCGATGCGCGCCGCACGTGAGGGTCCGATCCCCAGGTTCGCCGCCGCCGAGAGGAAGGCCGTCGTGTTGAACGGAGCCGGGGCCGGGCGGCTGGCGGAGCGCTGCTCGACGTTCGTGACGACCGCCTCGTCGGTGAGGTTCGCGTGCGCGGCCCGGGCTGCATCCTCCTCCTTGAAGCGCCCGGCGGCGTGGCGGGCGGTGAACCGCTCGCCGTTCTCGAGCAGCGCCTCTATCTCCCAGTAGGGCTCGGGGACGAACGCCCGGCGCTCCAGCTCCCGCTCGGCGATCAAGACCAACGTCGGGGACTGCACCCTCCCCACCGAGAGGAAGGCGCTCCCGTAGCGCTTCACCGCCCTGGAGACCCAGCGGGTGAGGGTCGCGCCCCAGATGAGGTCTATGTCCTGGCGGGCCTCGCCCGCGGCGGCGAGTTCGTGCGAGACCTCCACAAGATCCTCGAAGGCACGCGTCACCTCCCCCCTGGTGAGCGCCGAGAAGCGCGCCCGCTCCACGTTGTCGACCAGCTTCGGGTTGGCGTCGAGCGCGAGCGTGAGCGCCTCCACCCCGATGAGCTCGCCCTCCCGGTCGAAGTCGGTGGCGATGACGATCCTGTCGGCCTTCTTAGCCAGCGACTTTATCGCCTCGGCCACGCCCTTCTCGGAGACGGACTTGAGGATCCTGGCGTCTATCAGCTCGCGCGGCTCGACCTTCTGCCAGTTCGAGTACTCCTCGGGGTACTCCGGGTTGAGCACGTGCCCTTTGAGCCCGACCGAGACGCACTCTTCGCCCTTCCACTCGAAGGAGTGGTAGGGCACGCTGCGGTGCTTGCCGTCCTTTACCTTGCCCTCGGCCAGAAACGAAGCTATCTTCCTGGCCGCATTCGCCTTCTCAGAGATTATTAATCGCATCTTGATCCTGTTTATAACACAACACGAATACGATGCGCCGGGGCGAAGAACGCGCGTTCACACCCCCACGCCCGGGGAAGTCTATCAGCGCTTGCGGGCCGCGCTCAACCCTGCTTCCCCCCCGACGAAAGCCCGCACGACGAAAAGACCGACGATCCCGATGAGGGTGGCGAACCAGAGCGTGGCGAGCCGGATGAGGAAGGTGAGCGCGACCGCGAGCCCGGCCGGGAGCCCGGCCAGCCCGTCGAACATCCCCGTAAGACCGGCCTCCGCGGCCCCGATACCTCCAGGCAGCATGCTCCCCACCCCGACGAGCGAGCTCACCGCGAAGATGAAGACCACCATCAGAAAAGGCCGCTGCACACCGAGCGCCACCGAACAGAGATAGACCGCGGAACACTCGAATCCCCAGGATACGAAGGAGATCCCCGTCCCTGCCACCAGAGGCCGCAGCCCCAGAAGCTCGCTCGAAGCTCCGTGAAACACCCTCACGTGCGGCGCGAGCCGGTCGAGCAGCGGGAGCCGGCTCAGGATACGCTCGGCGACCAGCGAGAGCCTCTCGGATCTCAGCACCGCGATCCCCACGACGGCCACCGCCAGAAACAGGAGCAGAACCTCCGGACCGAAGCTGAACGAGAGAGCGCCGAGCAGCCCCCACAGCACCATCCCGGTCCCGTCCGTCGCCCGCTCGGCCACGACCGCCGGGGCGGTGCGGGCTATCGGGGTGCCGTTCACCTGCCGGATGAAGGCGCTCTTGAGCACCTCCCCGAGCTTGCCCGGCGAGATCGCCATGGAGAGCCCGGAGGCGAAGATGGCCACGTTCGCTGCCAGCGGCACCTCCACCCCGATGACGCCCAGATAGTACCTCCAGCGGACGAAACGCCCCACGTAAGAGAGGAGCACGAGCCCCAGGATCGCCGGCAGGAGCGACCACCGGAACCGCCCTAGCGCCGACTCGAAGTCGCCCAACCCCGAGTAGACCGCGAGCGCCAGATAGACCGCGACCGCGAAGCTCAGCGCGAGCGCGAGGTTGCGCTTGATGCGGTTCACCCACCCACCCCTACTGCACGTAGAGGACGAGGAACACCACGACGAGCCACAGAAGCAGCGTGATCTGCAGCGGCCGGTCCCGCAGGAGCAGCGTGTCCGGGTTGCCCCCTCCCGCCCGGTGTACCAGCAGCATGTAGCGGAAGACGCCGTAGATGACGAAAGGTATCGTCGCCATCATGTAGTTCTCGGCCTCGCTCTTGTACACGAAGAACGTGTACATCGAGTAGGCGATTATGGTCGCCGCGAGCATGATGTTCATCATCTGGTCGAGCATCTCGACCGAGTAGTCCTCCAGGTTCCGGCGGTGCCCTCCGGCATCCTCGCCGAGCACCGCGAGCTCGTGGCGGCGCTTGGAGAAACCCAGGAAGAGCGTCAGGAGCCCGGTGCAGACTATCAGCCAGGGCGAGACCGGGCTGTGCACCGCGGCGACGCCCGCGAGCGCCCGGATGACGAAGCCGGCCGAGATGGCCATCACGTCCAGTATCACCAGATGCTTGAGGACGAGCGTGTAGAAGGCCTGAAGCAGCAGGTAAGCCACCGCAGAGAGCCCCACGACCGGTCCGATCGCGAAGCACAGCCCGAGCCCGATGGCGGCGAGCATGGCCGCGAAGGTCAGCGCGGCCCGTGGTTTTATCTCACCGCTCGCCACGGGACGGAACCTCTTGGTCGGGTGCTCCCGGTCCTCCTCGACGTCCAGAGCGTCGTTCGCAGCGTAGGTCGCGGAGGAGAGAGCACAGAAGGCCACGAAAGCGACGAGGGCGGAGAGGACCGCCGGGGGATGGTAGGCCTGCCGCGCGAAGAGGAGCCCCGCCAGCACGAACCCGTTCTTCGTCCATTGTTTGGGTCGCGCCAGCCGCAGGTAGGGGTTTTTCATGCTGAGGCCGACGGTCTTCACGAAAGCCGGTTCTACCACAAACGCCGGCCAAAGTCTTCGGGAAGGCGGGCACGATCCTTGTGGTGCTGGCAAAATACCCGGCAGGGTGACCGGCGATCGGCTATATATGTGGGGACCTTGAAGGAGATCTCGGAAAAGACCGGCAGGGGAAGCGGTTGATTGGTCGGCGCTCGCTCTCGGAGTGGTTCTGGCTCGCGCGGCCTTTCTCGCTGACGGCGGCGGTCGTTCCCGTGCTGGTCGGCTCCTCCCTGGCGGCGCTGGAGGGCGGGTTCCGGGCAGGCCCCGCGCTGGCGATGCTCCTGGCCAGCGTCCTCATCCAGGCGGCGACGAACATGTTCAACGAGTTCTACGACGAGAAACGCGGGCTGGACACCGAGCGCTCGGTCGGGATAGCCGGATCGATAGTCAAGGGGAGACTCCCGGCGCGGGCGGTCCTTCTGGGGGCGCTCCTCTGCTACACGCTCGCGCTCTTCTTCAGCCTCTACCTGGTCGCGGTCGGGGGCTGGCCGATCCTCGTTCTCGGATGCCTCTCGGCGCTCGGCGGCTACGTCTACTCCGCGGGCCCGCGCCCCATCGCCTACACCCCGGCGAGCGAGGCGACGGTCTTCGTGTTCATGGGGCTGATCATAGTCGTGATCACCTACGGCGCGCAGACCCACGGCTACCCGGCCACGGTCCCGCTCGTCGCGGTCCCGGTGGGCTTTCTCGTCTCCGCCATACTGCTCGCGAACAACATCCGGGACCTGGAGTCCGACCGGCGCGGCAACAGGAAGACGCTCCCGATAGTCCTCGGCCGCAGGGGCGGCGCGGCCGTCTACCGCGCCCTCCTGGCGGGCGCCTACCTCTGGGCGGCGATGCTCCCGATCGTCGGGATCCTCCCCTGGAGCGTCCTGCTCGTCTTCCTCAGCATCCCGATCGCGCTGCGCCTCTGGCGCGCCATCCTCGCCAGCACCTCCCCGGAACGCCTCGACCCCGTGGTCAAGCGCACGGCCGGGCTGCACGCCATCTTCGGGCTGCTCTACGCGGCCGGAATCCTGCTGGGTACGATCTTCTGATGGTGGTAACGGGCGGACACTACGTGAGCGCCAGCTACCCGATCAGCGGGCTCTCCCAGGAGGAGGTCTTCGCGGCCCTGCTCGAAGTCTGGCGCTTCCCGGAATGGGCTTGCGGGCTGGAGCGGGTCAGCATACTCGGAGGCGGCCGTGAGGTGCGCCCGGGCACCGCGCTGAGCTTCGCCCTGAACGCAGCCGGCATCCGCCACGAGGTGGAGAGCACCATCACCGTCGTGGATCCTCCCCGGACCCTGCAGTGGCGTTACACGAGAGGTGCCAGCGGTACCGGCGGTCTGGCGGTGGACCGGGAAAGCGCAGGAAGCGTGCGCGTGACCTTCACGACGAACTACGTGGTGGAACCGCGGTGGCTGGACCGGATCGCGGCCCGCCCCTTCTTCCGGCGAGCCGCCGACGACCTGCTGCGTCGCTCGCTCAGGAGACTGGGCTCCTACCTCTCCTCCGGCGGGTCATTTCAGCGATCGTCGTCCCCGTAGACGCTGCGCTCGAGCTCCTCCTCGCGCTCGCCCCCGTCGCCGGGCTCCGGCGGGACGGTCGCTGGGTTCACGTAGCGCGCGATCAGGACGCTCGCCTCGTACATGACGAGCATCGGGGCCATCATGAGGAGCATCGTGAACGGGTCCGGGGTCGGGGTGAGGGCGGCGGCGACCACAGCGATGACGACGACCGCATGCCGGCGGTACTTCTTGAGGAAGTCACCGTCCACGAGACCGAGTTTCGCCCCGACGAAGGTGGCGGCCGGGAACTCGAAGACTATCCCGAAGGCGAGCAGAAAGCGCGTGACGAAGGAGAGGTAGGTGTCGGCGGTGATGATCTCGGTGTAGCGGTTCGGCGCGTAGTGGAGCAGGAAGTGCAACGCCACCGGCAGCGCCGCGTAGTACGCGAAGCCGATCCCGGCGATGAAGAGGAGCGAGGAGAAGCCGATCAAGATATAGGTGAAGATGCGCCCGGCCTCGCCCACCGCCGGGGCCACGAACGCCCACGCCTGGTAGATCAAGACCGGAAGCGTCACCACGAACGCCGCGTAGAGGGCCAGCTTGAGGTCGGTGAAGACCGGCGCGGTGACCCCGGTGAAGTGAAGTTTTTTGAGCCCGGAGGGGGCCAGGAGCCAGTCGTAGATCCGCACCCGGAAGAACCAGGCGACGACCGTCGCCACGACGAAGGCCACCCCGACCTTGATTATCCTCGAGCGCAGCTCCTCGAGGTGTTCGATCAGGGTCATCCTCTTCTCGTCGCGGGGACGCGCCAGCGCCCTCAGGCGGTTACCAGCCAAAGCTCAGCCTCGCCTCCCGGGATTACTCCGATACTTCAGTCGCGATTGCCCTCCACGGAACGGGGCCGCTGCTCTTCCTCGTCGTGCTCCTCGCCGGAGATCCCCCTGCGGAACTCGCGGACCCCGCTGCCGAGCCCTCTGGCCAGCTCGGGGATGCGTCTGGCTCCGAAGAGCAAGAGCACGATGATCAATACTATCAGTAGCTCGGATCCACCCAGGTAACCCGGCAAGGTTTCTCCTCCTCGTTCTGAAGTCCTGCTCGCGAAAGAGCGCTGGACTCATTCTACTACCTCCCGAAAACATCATCCGGTGCTGCCACCGTGCAGGGCGTCGGAGATCTGCTTGCGTACCTGATCCGCCTGTTTGCCCTTGGGATGTTTGTCGAGGTACTTGTTCCAGTATTTGACCGCGAGCCCCGGCTGTCCGGCCCGCTGGTAAGCCTCTCCGGCGGCCAGGTACAGACGCGCGACATCACCGCTCGGAGCGATCTTCGAGGCCCCGGCGAACGCGTCTGCGGCCTTCCCGTAGAGCTTCTTCTGCTCCTTCCCGGAAGCCGATTGGGCCTGCTGCGCGTAGACGTCCCCGAGGAGCATGGCGATCTGAGCGTTCTTCGGGAAGTCCTTCCGGCCCTTCTCGAGGACCTGCCCGGCCTTACGCATCTGGCCGTCCTGGGCGTAGAGGTATCCCAGACGGAAGACGGCGGCGGGGTCCTTCGGGTGATCCTTCGCGTAGCTTTCGGCATACTTGATCTGCTGTTTCACGCTCACCGTCTGCGGGTGCTGCTGCGCCGGCTGGTTGCTCCGGAACGCCTGGAGGAAGTCGATGTTGAGACCGGTCCCGAGCCCGGCGAACAGGAAAGTGGCCAGGAACAGGATGATGAGCGCGAATGCACCGATCCTGGTCCAGAAGCTTATCCTGTCGCGGTCCATCATCATCGCGGGGAGGCCTCTCTCGGGGAGGTTGGTTCAGCTCTCGACCCGATTGTATATCAGCTCGCCCCTGGCGACAGTCGCCATGACACCACCATCTGCTGCGGCTTCGAGCACCTCCATCTCCGGCTCGTGCCCGCCCGGGGAGCACTCCACGATGGCGAAATCCGCCCACTTGCCGGGCACGAGGCTCCCGGTCTCCCGGGCGATGCCCAGCGCCTCGGCCCCTCCGAGCGTAGCGAGGCGCAGGCCCTCCGCGCCGCTGAAGCCGTGCAGCCTCACGGCGTGGAGCGTCTCCTCGAAGAGGTTGAGGCTCGGGCTGCTCCAGAGGCCGTCGGTGCCCATCCCCACGCGCACCCCCCGCGCCAGCATGTCCGGCACCGGAGAGACCCCGCAACCGAGGAAATCGTTCGAGCGCGGGCAGTGCGCCACGGCGGTACCCGTACGGGCGAGTATCTCGATGTCCGCGGTCGAGACCCCGGTGGCCAGATGCGCGGCTATCGTCTGCGGGGCGAGGAGCTCTACGCTCTCGGCGTAGGCCACCGGGGAGAGCCCGACACCTCCCCAGTCGTTCTCCCCGAAGATGTCCCGCAGGGGTCCCTTCCCGTCGCGCACGAACTCCACCTCCTCCGGGCTCTCGGAGAGGTGTATCGCGAGCAGGTCCCCGAGCTCTCTCGTGCGCCGCGCCGCGAGCCGCGAGGACTCGGGGTCCACGGTGTAGGGCGAGTGTACGCTCACGTGAGCCTCGACCCTGGGAGGAAGAAGCCCCTCCCTCAGCTCACGCACCCTGCGGATTATGTACTCGACCGCCTCGCCGGGCGTCCCGTCACCGATCTCGTGCGGGAAGAACTCAGCGTAGACCCTCCCCGCCATCCCGCTCGCGGCGAGCTGCGGCAGACACTCGCCGTAAGGCGAGGATTCCGCCATGTAGGTGGTCCCGGCCTCGACCGCTTCTCGGGCGCCCGCCTCGGCGGCCCGGGCCGTATCCTTCTCCGGGAGGCGTTCGATCAGGCCCTTGAGCCAGCGGGAGAAACTCCCCCCTTCCGGCCCCTCTCCCCGGGCGAAACCCAGGTGGGCGTGCGCGTTGACCGCCCCGGGCACGAGAGCGCACCGGGGGAAGTAGCGTACCTCCACACCGGGATGCTCCCGCGAGATCTCCCCCAGCGGCCCCACGGAGCCTATCCTCCCCTCCTCCACCAGCACGCCCCCCTCGCGGATGACCTCACCCTCCACCGGCAGCAAGACCCCCGCGGCGAAGATCTCAGGCATCTCTTCCCACCACCTCGCTGGCTATCATGTGCAGTACGTCGCGCTCGGGCCCCGCAGGCAGGAGCTCGAGCTCCATCAGGGCGGTCTCTATCTCCTTTCTCGCCCGCTCTTCCGTCCCCGCGATCGCCCGGGTCTCGAGCACGGCCTCGATCCCGGCCTCGAGCAGGGCCTTCTCCGGCCGCGGCGTCCTGAGCACCTTCCGGATCAGCCCGGCGTTACCCTCCTGCATGGCGAGGATGATGGGCAGCGTGATCGTACCCTCCGCGAGATCCGAACCCGCCCCCTTGCCCATGACGCCGGGCTCCCCGACGAAGTCCATCACGTCGTCGGACATCTGGAAGGCGACCCCGAGCGATTGACCGTAGGTCGCGAGGGCGTCTATCCTCCGGATGGAGAGCCCACCGAGGGTCCCCCCGGCGACGCACGCCGCCTTGAAGAGCCCGGCGGTCTTCATCCTGATGTGCCGCAGGTATTCCTCGATGCCGACCTCGTCCCCGGAGGCCCGGAACTGTTCGAGCTCCCCGGAGGCGAGATCGCGGGCCGCCTCGGCGAAGACCCGTACTATCCTCGGGTCCCCGATATCGGCCAGCCGCGCGAAAGACTCCGCGAAGAGGTAGTCCCCGGTCGCCACGGCCACCTCCCGTCCGTAGGCCGCGACGGTGGTCGGGCGCCCCCGGCGGCTCTCGGCCCGGTCCACCACGTCGTCGTGGATGAGCGTGGCCGTGTGGAGTACCTCCACCGCCGCCGCCGCGGAGACGAGCGCCTCCCGGTCCGGCTCCCCCATGTTCGCGCTCAGGATCATGAGCAGCGGACGCAGCCTCTTACCGCCGGAGGTGAGCACCTCGTGGACCGGCGCGGCGAGCGGTCGCGGAGCCCCCTCGGCGACACCGACTAGCGTCTTCTCCACCGCCCCCAGTTGCTCCCCGATCTCCTCCGGGAGCAACGCCCTCAGGCTAGCGAGGCTTGGTTCCACTGTGGAGCGTGATAATTCCACCGGCGAGTCTTTCCCATGTAACGTTTCGTAGTCCACTTCTCTCCATTATGCCAGCCAGCTCTGCGGGCGCCACGAACTCCTTTACCGACCGCGGGAGGTAGGCGTAGGCCTCCCTGTCCCCTGAGATCATCCCTCCGAGGAGGGGAACGATCCTGTCGAACCAGATCCCGTAGAAGGCACGCGCCGGGACGCCCCCGGGCCGGGCTATCTCGAGGCAGACGGCTCGTCCTCCGGGCTTGAGGCACCGCCTCATCTCGGAGAAGAGCGCGGCGAGGTCCGGTATGTTGCGCGCCCCATAAGCGATCGTCGCCACGTCGAAGCTCCTGCTCTCTACCTCCTTCAGATCGGTCGCATCCCCGAGGCGGTACTCCAGATTCGCGTACATCCTGCGCCTGGCGATCCGGAGCATCTCGGGGGAGAAATCGATCCCCAGCACGTACCCGTCGGGTCCCACGGCACGGGCGAGCTCCCGGCTGAGGCTCCCCGTGCCGCACGCGAGGTCGAGCACCCTCGCTCCGGGCCTCACCCCGGCCACCTCGACGACCCGGGCGTTCCATCTGCGGTACATCCCGGCGGTCATGAGGAAGTTGAGCAGCTCGTAGCGCCGGGAGATCCTGTCGAACATCTCGCGCACGTACCGGGCCCGCTCCGCAGAGACCCCGCCGGATCCCGAAGGTCCCGCTCCCATCTTCAACCCGCGGCCTCGCGCGCCGCCCGGCGCACTCGATCGCGCGAGCGCTCGACGCTCTCCCCGGAGATGATGCGCAAAAGATCGGCCAGGTGGGGCACCCAGGTCTCGAGCGAGACCTCACCGCCGGAGGAGATGTGCCCGGCGCCGTCGCGTATCATCCTGCTCGCCACCGCCACGAAGTGCGGCTCGTTGAGGCACGAGATGATCTCGACGGCCCCGGCGTAGGCATCGTCCCCGGCGAGTATCTCCCCGTCGGCGGCGTGCCCGTGCGCGTAGTGGGCGTCGAAACCCCGCTGCAGAAAATCCAGCGCCTCCGCCACCACCCCGCCGCGATGGTCGTCCCCGCCGACGGCTTTGACCGCGTGCAAAAACACCCCTTTGAGGGAGACCTGCGGTGTCCTCTTGCGAGCGGCCCGCACCGTTCATCCCCCTCCGGCCCGGGAGAACCACTCCGACGCCGCCTCGACGGTGCGCTCGACGTCCTCCGCCGTGTGCGCCGCCGAGAGGAAAATGGTCTCGTACTGGCTGGGAGCGAGGTAGACACCCCTCTGGAGCATGTGCCAGAAGAAGTCCTTGAAGGCCTCGAGGTCGGAACGAGCGGCGGAGGCGAAGTCTCTGACCGGCCCTTCGGTGAAGAAGACGCTCACCATCGATCCCACCTGGTGTACCGTGACGGGCACCCCTCCCTCCGAGGCGGCCCGCTGCACGCCTTCCTTCCAGAGCCGCCCCAGCTCTTCGAGCCGCTCGTAGACGTTCTCTTCCCGCACGGTCCGCAGCGTCGCAAGCCCTGCGGCCATCGCCAGCGGGTTGCCAGAGAGCGTCCCTGCCTGGTAGACGGGCCCGGAGGGGGCGACGAGCTGCATGATCTCACGCTTCCCCCCGAACGCACCGACCGGGAGCCCCCCGCCGATGACCTTGCCGAGCGTGGTGAGGTCCGGCACCACACCGAAGCGTTCCTGCGCCCCGCCGTAGGCCACCCTGAATCCGGTCATCACCTCGTCGAAGATGAGCAAAGCACCGTGAACCCGCGTCATCTCCCTGAGGCCCTCGAGAAACCCTTCCACGGGAGGCACGCACCCCATGTTCCCGGCCACCGGCTCCACGATCACGGCGGCCACGTTCTCGCCCTCCCGCTCGAAGAGGGCCCTCACGGCATCCAGGTCGTTGTACGGCAGCACTACGGTGTCGGCCGCCGCACCACGCGTCACCCCGGGGCTGTCCGGGAGCCCGAAGGTGGCGACCCCGCTCCCGGCCGAAGCGAGCAGCGGATCCCCGTGCCCGTGGTAGTTGCCCTCGAACTTGACGATCTTCTCGCGCCCGGTGTAGCCGCGTGCGAGGCGTACGGCGCTCATCGTGGCCTCGGTCCCGGAGTTGGTCATCCTGACCATCTCCACGGAGGGCACGGCCTCGCAGACGAGTTCCGCCAGCTCCACCTCGAGCTCGGTCGGGGCGCCGAAGCTGGTCCCGTCTCGCACCACCCGCTCGAGGGCCTCCACGACGCGGGGATGGGCGTGCCCGAGGATGAGAGGCCCGTAACTCATCACGTAGTCGATGTAAGAGTTGCCGTCCACGTCGAAGATACGAGCCCCCTCCCCTCTGCGGATGAACAGGGGATCACCGCCCACCGAACGGAAGGCTCTGACGGGGCTGTTGACGCCGCCGGGCATCCTCGAAGCGGCCCGGCGCATGAGCCGGGCCGAGCGCTCCACCGCCGGAACGCTCCCGCCGCTCTCTCCGCTACCTCGCAACCGGCTCATAACCTCCGTCTCTCGAAAGCCTGGTCTTTGTATACGACAAACGCAAAATCGGCCGTAATGCCGCTTACTCGCCCGACAGCCAGCGGGCGGCGTCCGGTGCATGGTAGCTTATTATCATCCCCGCGCCAGCGCGCTTTATGCTCGTGAGCACCTCCAGGACGGCCGCGCGCTCGTCCAGCCAACCGTTCTGCGCGGCGGCCTTTATCATCGCGTACTCTCCGCTCACGTTGTAAGCCGCCACCGGGAGGTCGGTGGCCTCCCTCACCCTGTGGATGACGTCGAGGTAGGGAAGCGCCGGCTTGACCATCACGATGTCCGCCCCCTCCTCGACGTCGAGGGCGACCTCGCGCAGCGCCTCGCGCGCGTTGGCCGGGTCCATCTGGTAGCTGCGCCGGTCGCCGAAGGCGGGGGCGCTCTCGGCGGCGTCGCGGAAGGGGCCGTAGAAGGTGGTCGCGTACTTGGCGGAGTAGGCCATGATCGGGGTGTTCTCGAACCCCTCGCGGTCGAGCTCGGAGCGGATGGCGGCGACCCGACCGTCCATCATGTCCGAGGGGGCGACGATATCCGCCCCCGCCTCGGCCTGGGAGGCCGCGGTGCGCGCCAGAAGCTCGAGGCTGACGTCGTTGAGGATCTCGCCGGTCTCTTTCTCGACCACGCCGCAGTGGCCGTGGCTCGTGTACTCGCAGAGGCATACGTCGGTGATGACCAGAAGCTCCGGCAGGGCGTCCTTCATGGCCCGCACGGCGAGCTGGATGATACCCTCGGGGTCGTAGGCTCCTGAGGCGGCCTCGTCTTTGTGCTCCGGGATGCCGAAGAGCATCACCCCCGGTACCCCGAGCGAGCTGACGCGCCGGGCTTCCTCGACGGCGTTGTCTATGGAGAGCTGGAAGACGCCCGGCATCGAAGGGACCGGGTTCCGGACGTCCTCCCCGACGGTGACGAACATGGGGTAGATGAGGTCCTCGGGCGAGAGGCGTGTCTCCCGCACCAGCGACCTCAGCCTCCCGGTGCGGCGCATCCTGCGCAGTCTCTGCTGTGGAAACGGCATGTTATCCGACCTCTCCTTCAGACGCTGCGGAACTCATGAGCTCCGTGACGGCTTCCACCAGTCCGGGGATAGTGTACTCCCGCGCGACGGCATCGACGCGTAAGCCGTGCCCGCGCGCGGTTTGGGCGGTCAGCGGGCCGATGCAGGCGACCTTCGTCTTCCGCAGCAGCCGGACGGAGCGCTCCTCCCCGAAGGCCCGGACGAAGTTCTCGACGGTCGAGCTCGCCGTGAACGTGACGCAGTCCACCTCGCCGTCCTCGATCCTCCGCGCGAGGGCTTCCGCCCCGCTGGCATCCGGGACCGACTCGTAGGCCGGAGGCACGTCCACTTCGGCTCCGGCCTCCCTCAACCTCTCGGGGAGCACCTCCCGGGCAACCTTCGCCCGCGGGATGAGAATCCTCTTCCCCGCCAGCGAACCATCCCCTGAAACCTCCGGGATCAGAGCCTCCGCCCGGTACTCGGAGGGCACCGCATCGACCTTGAGCCCGGCCTCCTCCACCCGCCGGGCGGTCGCCGGGCCTATCGCCGCGATCTTCGCCCCCCTCGGCACGGAGCGTATGTCGAGGCCGCGATCTCGCAGGCGCCCCAGAAAGCTCTCCACGCCGTTGACGCTGGTGAAGACGAGCCAATCGTAGGAGTCGAGCCGGTCTATCGCCTTATCCAGCAAACCGAAGTCCCGGGGGGGACGGATCTCTATAGTGGGAAACTCGATGGCCTCGGCGCCGAGCTCCTCCAGCCTGCGGGAGAGCTCCCCGGCTTGCTTCCTCGCCCGGGTGACGACTATTCTCCTGCCGAAGAGCGGCTTACTCTCGTACCATCCGAGACCCTTTTCCCTGAGCCGGACGACTTCTCCGACGACGATCACGGCCGGGGGACCAAGACCAGCCTCTTCCACCCGCCCGGCGATGTCCTCGAGCGTCCCCGTCACCGTCCGCTGCTCGGGCAAGGTCCCCCACCGGATGCAGGCGACCGGCGTCTCGGGACGCCTGCCCGCCTCGACGAGGCTCCGCGCGATCTGGCGGATCCTGCCCACCCCCATGTAGAGGATGAGGGTGTCCGCACCCCGCGCCACCCTCTCCCAGTCCACGTCGACCCTGCCCTTCTCGGGGTCTTCGTGGCCGGTGACGAAGGCCACGCTCGCGGCGATCCCGCGGTGGGTGACCGGGATGCCCGCGTAGGCCGGCGCGGCGATTCCGCTCGTCACTCCGGGTACGACCTCGAAGGGGAGCCCGGCCTCGGCGAGCGCGAGCGCCTCCTCCCCGCCACGCCCGAAGACGTAGGGGTCGCCCCCCTTGAGCCTGACGACGGTCTTCCCCTCACGCCCCTTGCGCACGAGGAGCTCGTTTATCTCCTCCTGCCGCATCGTAGGACGTCCGGGCAGCTTCCCGACGTAGACGAGCTCGGCCCCGGCAGGGGCATATCTCAGTAGTTCCTCGGGGGCCAGCCGGTCGTAGACCACGACATCGGCCCGCTCGAGACACCTCAACCCCTTCAGCGTGAAGAGCCCCGGATCCCCGGGCCCGCTCCCGACCAGGTAGATCACGCCCCGCTCCTCGCCCGACGTACCTCTTCGAGAACCCTTCCAGCCCCCCGCGCCAGAAGCTCACCGGCCAGCCGCTCCCCGACCTCCCGCGCTCCAGCGCCAGACGCCTCCCCCTCGTACATCTCGCTCCCGTCCACCGACCCCACCCGCCCCCTCAACCGTACTTCGCCCCCCTCGACCACCGCGTTCGCCCCCACCGGAACCCGGCAGCCGCCCTCCAGCGCCCGCAGGAAAGCCCTCTCCGCCTCGACCGCGACCGCCGTGGGCCGGTGGTCGAGGACCCCACGCACCACACCGGCCAGAGGATCCCCCTCCCGCATCGTCACCGCCAGCGCCCCCTGCCCGACGGCCGGCACGAGGGTCTCTACCGGCATGACCGTATACCTTACGTCGAGCTTCAATCTGAGGAGGCCGGCGCGGGCGAGGACGAGGGCGAGCGCGTCGCCGCGGGCGAGTTTCTGGAGGCGGGTATCTATGTTGCCCCGGATCTCGACCACATGGAGGTCGGGTCGGAGGTGGAGGAGTTGGGAGCGTCTTCTGAGGCTGGAGGTGGCGACCGTAGCGCCTGCGGGGAGGGCATCGAGGGAGGTCTGACCATCGGAGACGAGGACGTCCCTCGGGTCCTCACGCTCCACGGTGGCAACGATAAAGATGCCAGATGGGATCTCGGTTGGGACGTCCTTGCAGGAGTGGACCGCCAGGTCGATCCCACCCTGTAGGAGGGCCTCGTCGAGCTGGCGGGTGAAGACGTCGCGCTCGTCCATCCTCGAGAGCGGCTCCTCCGGACGGTGGTCGCTCGTCGCCTTTATGGTTCTGATCTCGACCTCCAGGCCACTCTCGCGCAGCCGCCGCGCGCAGAGTTCCGCCTGGGCCAGAGCAAGCCGCGAGCCCCTGGTGCCGAGTACGAGACGCCGGCGGCTCATCCGCGCTTCGGACCGTGCAGTTCGACCTCGAACCCCTCCCGCTCCCACAGTCGCCTCCGCACCTCCGGGCTCTGCAGAGGAGAAGAAGCCCGGGACTTCACCTCCTGGATCGGACCGTGCAGCAGCTTGTTGACGATGGCGTGGGTCATCTTCTCCAGCACCTGCTCCTCTTCCGGAGAGAGGTCGAGCCTCTTCAGCGCCCGCGCCAGCTCGTGGCGCCGGATCCCCTCCGCCTCGTCCCTCATCTCTTTGATGACCGGCACCACGTCCAGGGTCGAGAGCCAGCTCATGAACTCCATGACGGCGGGGGAGATCATGGCCTCCCCCGCCTCCGCCGCGGCCTTCCGGTCGCAGGCGTTGCGTTCGACGACCGCCTGCAGGTCGTCTATGTCGTAGAGGTGGACCCCTCGGAGGCTCTGCACCCGGGGGTCTACGTCCCGGGGCACCGCGATATCGACGAAGAAGAGCGGCGCCGTCCGTCTCTCGACGGCCCGCCCGACCTCCTCCAGGCGAACGACCCACTCTCCGGATCCCGTGGAGCTCACCACGACGTCCGCAGCGGCGAGCTCCCGGCCGATGTTCTCGAACCCGACGGCGACTCCCTCCAGGCGATCGGCCAGCAGCCGGGCACGCTCCGGGGTGCGGTTGGCTATCCTCACCTCCCCGATGCCGCGAGATCTGAGGTGCTTGACGACCAGCTCGCTCATGTCGCCCGCGCCGATCACCAGCGCCCGCCGACCGCGCAGCCCGCCGAAGACCTCCTCGGCCAGCTTCGCCGCCACGTGCGGCACCGAGACCGAGCCGTCCCCGATCCCGGTCTGCGCCCGCACCCGCTTGCCGATCCTGAGCGCGGTGTGAAAGAGCCGGTTGGTGATATGGCCGGTCGCTTTCTCCTCCGTCGCCACGCGGTAGGCCTCGCGCACCTGTCCCAGTATCTGGGCTTCACCGACGACCATGGAGTCGAGCGAACTCGCCACCCGGTAGAGGTGCTCCACGGCCTCCTCGTCGGTCAGCCAGTAGGACTCGCGCTCCAGCGTCGCGAGCTGCACCCCCCGGTCCTCGGAGATCGCCGCCAGCAACGGGGCGCGCATCCCTTCGTCATCGAGGACGGCGTAGAGCTCCGTCCTGTTGCACGTGGAGAGCAGGACGGCCTCCGAGACGAGGCCTTCCTCCCTGATGCGCCGCAGGAAGCTACGTCCGGCACACACCGGGAACGCGACCTTCTCCCTGATCTCGACCGGTGTGGTCTTGTAGCTTATCCCCGCAACCGCGACAAGCAAGCCCTCACCTCCTCTTCGAGCCCTTCGTCATGCTCCCCCAGACGTCGCGTCTCCCCCACACGCCGCACGAGATCCTCCCACTCCCGCCCGAACAACCCCTCCAGCTGCCTCCGGATGGAACGCGCCAGAGCGGGGGACGCACCGCTCGTGGAGACCGCTATCTGGAGGGGTCCCCGCCGGAGCACCGATGGGAGGGAGAAGTCGCCCTCCGCCGGACGGTCGGCCACGTTCACCGGGATGCCCCTTCGGTGTGCCTCCTCCGCCACCGCCCGGTTCACCTCCCGAGAGTCGGTCGCTGCGAAAGCCAGGAAGGCTCCATCGAGATCCCCGCTCCGGTAGGGCCGCTCGTGAACCTCCCGGCTGATCCTCACGATCTCCGGACCGACGCTGGGGGCCACGGCGACCACCTCGGCACCGGCCCGGGCGAGCTCGAGGGCCTTGCGGGTCGCGACCCCGCCTCCTCCTACCACCACGCACCGCCGGCCGCGCAGGTCGAGGAACACGGGGTAGAGGAAGGAATCTTCTTTCGCGGGCTCCTCCGGCAAAGCACCTCCAACGCTCAAGCCTCTGACCAGGAAGGATTTCGGTTGGCAGATCTTCTCACAAATCTTTTCGGAATTCCGTATCGATGATCACTCCGCCGGGCTCTTGATCTTCTCGAGGAGCCTCACGCCCTCTATCCGCATGTTTTTGTCTACCGCCTTGCACATGTCATACAGCGTGAGCGCAGCGACGCTCACCGCCGTGAGCGCCTCCATCTCCACCCCAGTCCGATCCGAAGCCTGGGTGGTGGCCTCTATCACGACCCCATCCTCCTCGACCTCGAACTCGACGTCCACGTGGCTCAGAGCGATGCCGTGGCACAGCGGGATGAGCTCCGGCGTGCGCTTGGCGGCCACGATCCCGGCGATCCTGGCCGTGTTGAGGGCATCCCCTTTCGGGAGCGCCTTCCGCCTGAGGAGATCGACCGTCCCCGGGGAGAGGCTGATGCGTCCCGTCGCCCGGGCGGCGCGCCGGACGACGGGCTTCCCACCGACGTCGACCATCCGGGCGGCGCCCCCGGCGTCTATGTGCGAGAACTCGTCCATCACCGACCGATCTCCAAGAGTTTGCAAAAACCTGCTGCGGAATGCGGGGGAATCGAACCACCACGGCCCCTCTCGGAGCCGCAAACCGGTTTTGAAGACCGGCCGGGCCACCAGGCCCACGCATTCCGAGACGGATTTTAATACAGCAACCTAGCGGTAGCGGCGGGTGAGGACCCTCCTGTCCCCCACCCTCCGCGTCACGCCTTCTCCATCCGCGTACTCGAGCCAGGCCTGAGCGTACTTGCGGCTCGTGGACATGCGGTCCCGGAAGCCGGCGAGGGTCACCTCGTCCGACTCCCTGCAGAACGCGATTATCTCCTCGATCATCCTGCGCGCGACCTCCCGGGCGGCGAACATGTTCTCCCCGACCCTCACCGCCTCGCCCCGTCGCAACAGCAGCCGAAGCTCCGGGCTCTCCTCCAGCGTCGGCGCCTCCACACCCGCCTCGCGCAGGCGCGAAAGGAGCCTGCGCGCTCCCTCCTCGATCTCCTCGGGCACCTCCGCCTCCGGGAGACTCACCCCGGCCTCGGAGACCCTCACTTTCCCGGCTTTTGCAAGCCCATCCACGACGGCGTCGGCGAGGCGCTCCTCCAGACCCGTCACGGCACGCGCCTCCGCGAGCGAGAGCTCGGGGCTCTCGGGAGATCCCTCGTAACGCTCCCGCACCGCCCGCAGCAGCCTCCTCTCCCCCTCTTCTACGGCGGACTCGAGGGCGTACATCCCGCCGACGAAGACGACGCCCTCGATCTTCTCGTCGCCCCGCAATCTGCCCCGGGAGGACGGGACAAGCTCCGCCACCTCCTCCCGGGAGAGACCGGAACCCGGAGAGCGGCGCAGGGCAGCGGGCAGTATCCTCGTGAGATCCCCATCCTCGAGCGCAACGAGCCACTCCTCGTCCAGCCTCCGTCCTCTGGGACGGGGGTCGAGCACCGTGCCGCCCCCTATCGTGATCTGCGGAGCCAGAGAACGCAGCACGAACCGGTCGCCGAAGAAAGCCACCACCGGCGCTTCGAGCCTGAGACGCCCCAGCGCACTCTCTCCGGGTGCGAGCTCACCCCGCCCCGCCAGGAGCACCCGGGCGTTGACCGAGGTGGTGGCGTGATGAAACCGCACCCTGACACCGTGCCTGAGCGGCCTGGCCCCCTCCAGGAGCCTTATCCTCGCGTCGATCGTGCGCGTGGGAGGATGGGGCTCGGAGAGCAACACCTCGCCGGCGGAGATCTCCGAGATCTCCACCCCGGCGAGGTTGAGCGCCGTCCGCGCCCCCCGGCGGGCCACCTCGGCCGGACGGCCGTGGTTCTGTATGCTGCGCACCCTCGGGCGCAGCCCGGATCGGGTATGAAGCACGTCCCCGACCCGTATCTCCCCTGACCACAACGTCCCGGTCACGACCACCCCTATCCCCTGCAAGACGAAGGCCCGGTCCACGGGGAGCCGGGCGACGTCCTCCGCGCCGCGTCCCGGCCTCACCGTCTCCACCAGACGGTCCAGGGCCTCGAGCAACTCCTCCACGCCTTCCCCCGTGACGCCGCTGACCCGCACAACCGGGGCCTCTATCCCGACCGACTCCAGGTACTCCTCCACGTCGAGCTCGGCCAGAGCGGCCGTCTCCTCGTCGACCGCGTCTATCTTGGTCAGCGCCACCACCCCCTGCTCGACGCCGAGGATCCTGAGCACGTCCATGTGCTCTCGCGTCTGGGGCATGACCCCGTCGTCCGCCGCGACCACGAGCAGGAAGGCATCCACGCCCGTCGCCCCGGAGACCATGTTCCTGACGAACCGCTCGTGCCCCGGCACGTCGACCAGGCTCGCCCGGCGCCCGCTCGGCAGCGTGAGCTCCGCGTAACCCGGGACGATGGAGATCCCCCGCCGGTGCTCCTCTTCGAGCCTGTCGGTGTCGGTGCCGGTCATGCGGCGCACCAGGGTGGTCTTGCCGTGGTCTATGTGCCCGGCCGTCCCGATAGTCAGGGCTATGGGCCTCTCCTCAGACATCCCTGCAGGTCTCTGCAAGCGCAGAGCACACCTCCTCTTCCTCACCGGGGAGTATCGTCCTTAGATCGAGCAGCAACGCATCGTCCTGAACCCTCCCGATGACGGGGGGCTCGAACCTCCGAAGCCTCCCGGCGAGCCCTTCGGCATCGTGCGCCTCGATCCTGACGGCGAAAGAGGGGACTTCGTGCGTCGGCAGCGTACCGCCGCCGCTGCGGGCCACCGAGGGCACGACCCCGACCCGGACTTCCGGGAGTTTCTTTTCGATGCGGGACGCGAGCGTCCTTGCCCGCTCTTCGACCTCACCGGGCGCTGCAGCGAGCATCCGGAGCGCCGGGAGCTCGTCCCGGGCGGAGCCCTCCAGATACGCCCGCAGCGTCTCCGAGAGCGCCGCCAGGCACATCTTGTCCGCGCGAAGGGCACGGGTCAGGGGATGGGAGCGCATGGACGAGACGATCTGCGACGATCCCACCGCGATCCCGGCCTGCGGACCGCCCAGGAGCTTGTCCCCGGAGAACGTCACGATGGCAGCCCCGTCCCTCACCGCCCGCTGCACGAGCGGCTCGTCGGCGATCGGCAAAAGGGCCCCGCTGCCCACGTCGGCGATCACCGGGAGGCCCAGCGAGGCGAGCTCGTCGATCCACACGGATTCCGTGAACCCGACCGTCTCGAAGTTGCTCTGGTGCACCCAGAGGATGGCCCGAGTCTCCTCCCCGAGCGCGGCCTCGTAGTCAGAAAGACGGGTTCGGTTGGTCGTCCCCACCTCGCGCAGCTTCGCTCCTGAGAGGGCCAGCACCTCGGGTATGCGGAAGCCGCCCCCGATCTCGACGAGCTGTCCCCGGGAGACGATGACCTCTCCTCCCCGGGCCACGGCCGTGAGCGCGAGCAGCGCCGCCCCGGCGCAGTTGTTGACCACCAGCGCGTCCTCCGCTCCGGTCAGGTCCGTGAGCAGCGAGACGGCGTGGTCATAGCGGGAACCCCTCTTCCCGCGCCCGAGGTCGTATTCCAGGTTGGAGTAGCCGGTCGCCGCGACGTAGGCCGCCTCGGCCGCGCGCCGCGAGAGGACCGAACGGCCGAGGTTGGTGTGCAGGACGACGCCCGTGGCGTTGATGACCCGCCGCAGCCCGCGCCGCGCGAGATCCCGCTCGGCCTCGCCCACCACGTCCTCCACGGAGACCTTCCCCTCTCCGGCGCCTTCGAGGATGTCCCTGCGCCTGGCTTCAAGCACACGCCTCACCGCTCCGGTCAGCACGGCGCGCCCGTACCGCCTGGCGGCGCGGCCGGCCTCGGGCGATCTCATCACGGCATCGACGGAAGGAAGCGCCCGCAGCCTCTCTTTCTTCAGGGAATCCCGCATACCCTCGCCAGTATATAACGGTCTCGGCAAGAACCTCCGCGCGGCTATGCTAAACTGGGTCCCCGCTGGAAGTTCCTGTATCGGAGAGGACAGGGAGGACTCTTTTCTTGAGGGAAGGATCTACAAAGTTTCTCGCCGGCGTCCTTCTCGGCGCCCTGGGTGGGTTCGCCGCCGGATCCTTCGTCACGACCCCGGCGGCCCGCTCCGCCGGACACTCTCTGCTCGGGGGCCTCGGCATCTCCGCCCGCCACCTGGGGAGCGCCCTCTCCCGGGCCGCGGACGGCCTCGCAACGACCTTCGAGTCCGGCTACACCCGTCTGCGGGGGCGCGAAGCCTACCTCGAGCGCGAGATCGAAGAGCTGCGCGAGCAGATCGAGAACCTCGAGGGTCGGCGGGGCTGATCGGCCCTCTCAGCGGCCGAAGAGCCGGCGGATCCAGGTCGGCAGCCCCTCGTTGAAGCCGGCCTCCGTGGCGCGTTTGTAGTCCTCGAGGTCCTCCTCCCGGATGGGGGCCCCCAGCTCGCCGAGGATGGCCCGGGCATCCCGCACCCGCTGCTCCGGCACACCCTCCCCGAAGACCGCCTCGACCAGATAGTCCCCGTTCCACCGTATCCTGTAGATCCTGAGCCCCACGATCTCCCGCTCGGAGAACCTGCGCGCCAGCTCGGCCGCACAGCCGCGCGCCTCGTCCTCGCGGGCGAACTCGTAACCTATCGCCCGGGTTCTCTCTCCGGGATCAGCCATCTCAGCCTGCCTCCCGCTCAAATTCCATGCGCGACAACCAGAGTCCCGGGTCGTGGATCTCCGCGAGGCTCGGCAGGTTCTCCGGCCGCTCCCAGACACGCCCGAGCCCTTCCATGCCGACCCGCCTCGCGACGACCTCCGCGAACTGCTCGCCGAGGCGGTACTGTTCCATCTTGAGGTCGAGCCCGGTCAGCCTGAAGATGGCGCTCTCCAGCGGAGGACGATGCTCCCGGCTGCGGGCCATCGCGGAGCTTATGTGCTCGTAGTGGGGCACCATCTCCCTGCCCACCCGGTGCATCACGTAATCCGAGTATCCCTCCACGAGCGACATCACGGCCTGCACCCGGTCGAAGGTCGCCCGTTGGGAGCGGCTCATCAGGAGCTCGAGCGGGCGTCCTCCGCTGGAGAGGTTGTCGGCCAGACGCCGCAGAAGCTCGCGCAGACCGAGCCGCTCGGCCAGGGGCGCGAGCAACCCCTGCATGAGATCCCCGAGGTGCTCGCCGAGCCAGGCAGCCCCCTCGAACTGCAGCGCGTGGGTCATCTCGTGCAGAACTATCCAGAGCCTGAGCCCGTCGAGTGGAACCCCGAGCCTCGCGGCGGCGGAGGCGATGTTCCCATCCAGGAAGAAGACCCTGCCGGGCCTCTCACGCCGCGCCGCGAATGGTCCGGCGTCGTACTGCCCCAGAACCCGCGTGGAGAGGAACCCGAGCAGGACCCCGACCTGGGCCGTGAGCGTCACGCCGCCGAGCGCCCACGCGAGGTCTCCGGTGCTCCCGGCGGCCTGCCTCAATATAGGCTCCAGCACGGCACCGAAGTTCTCGATGTTGAGGTCTATCCACCGCGCGCGGTCTGAGACCAGCACCCGCTGCGACTCGAAGGGCTCCCGGAGCGGGATCCCGGTGAACTCACAGAGTGGGCCGAGGGCGTGACGGACCGCGGCCGGGTAGTCGAAGCCATCCGCGGCCGGGCTGCTCTCGGTACGCGCGGCCAGCGCCACCGCTATGGCGCGTGCTGCACCCCAGGAGATCATCGCCTCTCTCTTCCCGAGACAACCATCACAACCAGGAGTATAACGCCGGCCGGGCTCCACGCGGTTGCCATCGCCCCGGCCAGGGGTTATATTCCTTGCATGGGCTTCGGCATCGGCTTCCAGGAGATGTTGATCATCGGCGTCATCGTGCTGGTGCTCTTCGGACCCAACAAGCTGCCGCAGATGGCGCGTGACCTGGGGCGCTTCGTCAACGAGGCTCGTCAGTCGATAGACGAGATCAAGGAAGAACTCACCGCCGAGAGCGACGGGAACTCCTTCGAGGAGGACGAGGACTTCGAAGACTACTACGGCGGTGGGCGCGGGGAGCCGGAGAGAGAGGTCTTCGAAGAAGAAGACGAGGATTACGAGCCCCCGCGCGAACGCGCCAGGAAGTCGGGTGCGGAAGCCCGGGGCGGGGAGGACGGCCCCGCCGGTGAAGGAGCTCGCTCTTCCTCCTGAGCTTCTCTTTCAGCCTTCCTTCTCTTCCGCCGAGCCGCTCCGAGCGGGCGGCACGTAGAGAGCACGCCGGAGCGGGTTCTCGTGGTTGCTCCACCCGCCGCGGCTCACGTTCTCGGTAGCCTCCAAAAACATCGCCACCCGCGCGTCCAGGTTGTCTATGTGATGGATCAGCATCGCCTCCAACGTCCGCGGACGCTCGGGAGCCCCGTACTCCGGCTCTCCCTGATGTGAGAGCAGGATGTGAGAGAGTTCCAGCTCCAGCTCCTCGGGGAAGCCCGGCACCCGCCCGACGTAACGGTGCAGGATCCTCTCCCCCAGCACCACGTGACCCTGCAGGCGTCCCCTGTCGGAGTATGAGAACCCTCCCCCGTCCCAGGACAGCTCATCGACCTTGCCCACGTCGTGGAAGGCCGCCCCGAACAGCAGGAGGTCCCGGTCGACCGGGTAGATCTCGGCCAGAGCCCGAGCCACCCGCACGCATTGCACCGAATGCTCGAGCAGCCCCCCGATGCGCGCGTGGTGCATGCTCTTGGCCGCAGGGGCAGTGCAGAACGCCTCCCAGAAATCCTCGTCCGCCACCATGGCGTCGAAGAGCCGCTTCAGGTGGACATCCTCCAGCTCCTCTCCGACCGACTCCATCTCGGCCGCCAGCGCCGCCAGGTTCCTCTCGGTGACCGGGACGTAGTCCTCTTCGTCAACCTCTTCCCGGCCGAGGATCGTGAGGCGTTCGACCTTCACCTGCAGCATCCCCCGGTACTCGTGGGTGACGCCCTCGACGCGGACGTACTCCGGCCCGTCGAGGCCGCCGAGGAGATCCTTGGGCAACTTCCACATCCTAGCGTCCACCGATCCCGTCCTGTCGACCAGCCGGAGCGCCATATAGGGGACGCCGCGGCTGTCGTTGCGCACCGCGGCGTCCGTCGCCAGGAAAGTCGCGTCGAGCCTCATGCCCGGCTCGAGATCTCTTGCCCAGAACCTCTCTTTCCCCAGAGTGTCTCTGCTCCTCTAGCTCCGGTTATCCCTTGACCGCCCCGGCGGTGAGCCCGGAGACTATCCTGCGCTGGAATATCAACACCAGTATAACAAGCGGGACCGTCACGACCACCGCGGCCGCCGCCTGCGCGCCGTAGTCTATGGTGTGTATCCCGGCGAAGTTCGGTATCACCACCGTCACGGGCTGGGTCGAGGCGGTGAAGAGGAACGTGAGCGCGAAGAGGTAGTCGCCCCACGCCTGGATGAAGGTCAGGATCGCCGCCGTGAACACGCCCGGTGCGGCGAGCGGGACGATCACCTTCCGGAAGGCCTGCAGCGTCGTCGCCCCGTCCACCCTCGCGGCCTCCTCGAGATCCTTCGGCAGCTCCTTGAAGAAGGCTACCAGAAGCCAGACCGTGAGAGGCAGCGCGAAGACCGTATCGGCGATGATCGCCGCCCAGTAGGTGTTTATCAGGCCGATGTCGCTGAACTGCTTGAAGAGCGGGGCGATGATCGCCACCTGCGGGAAGAAGGCCACCGCCAGGATGAACGTCAGCACGGTGCTCTTGAAGCGGAAGCGCAGCCGGGCTATCGCGTACGCCGCGATCGAGCCGAAGAACAGACAGACTATGGTCGTTATTCCGGCGATGATCACGCTGTTCCTCAAAGCCAGCAGGAAGTCCCGATTGGCGAAGATGGTGTGCCAGTGGCTGCCGGTCGTCTGGTGAGGCCAGAGGGTCGGCGGCGAGGCGAAGAGCTCGGTCTTGGTGACGATGCTCATCTTGAACACCCACAGAAGGGGCGCCACGCTCACCAGCACGAAGAGCGTGACGAACAGGTAGAAGAGGACCATGTTGAGGTTGAATCCCCGGCTCTTTCTCTTCCTGCCGGTGGACGCCGCGGTAGTAGTCGCACCTGCCATCTCTCACTCCTCCGTGGAGGTCTGCATCCCGAGGACCCTTATGAAGAACAGCGCGATGAGCAGCGCGGAGATGAAGATGAACACCGCCGCCGCGTTGCCCTCCGGGAACTGGAGCTGGCTCACCCTCACCGACTGGTAGACGAACGTCGAGAGCGACTCGAGCTGCTGCCCCCCCAAGACCCAGAACAGGTCGAAGACCCTGTAGGCGTCGAGGATCCTGAACAGCAGCGCGACGAGCATCGTCGGCTTCAGAAGCGGCAGCGTTATCCGGATGAAGCGCTGGATCGCGTTGGCCCCGTCCACCCTCGCGGCCTCGTACACCTCGCCGGGGATCGTCTGTAGCCCGGCCAGCAAGAGCAGCGCCATGAACGGCGTCGTCTTCCAGGCGTCGACTATCACGCAGGCGATCATGAGAAGCGTCTGGTCCGAGAGTATGGGATGGCTGACCAGCCCGAGAGCGTGCGCCACGTAGCTTATGACGCCGACCTGGTCCTGGAACATCAGCCGCCACATCGTGGCCGAGATGACCGTCGGGAAGGCCCACGGGATCAGAACCGCCGCCCGAACCAACCCCCGCCCCCTGAAGGAGCGGTTTATCGCCAGCGCGATCGCCATCCCGACCACAAGCTCTATGGTCACGCTGGCCACCGTGAAGATTATCGTGTTGACGAACCCGCTCTGGAAGTCGGAGTTCTGGAACATGTTCACGTAGTTCTGGACCCCGACGAACGAGCCCGTTACGGTCGGCGTGCCTCCGTGCAGGCTCAGCCAGATCGCGTCCGCCACCGGGTAGAACGCGACCGCCAGCACGATCACGAACACCGGCAGCACCATGAGGTAGGCCGTCCTGCGCTCGGGGTTGCCGAACTCCTCCTTCAGCCATCCTCCGCCGCGTCTTCGCGGCTTGGCTGCGGTGGTCACCCGCTACTCCTTTCCCTGAAGCTCAGGCGTTCTTGCCCTGCTTGATGATCTGGGTGAGCTGCTTCTGCAGCGTGTCCGCCGCCTGCTTGGGGCTCTCCGTCCCCTTGAGCGAGTCGTTGAACTGCTCCTGCATCTTCAGCGACATGTCAGAGTAGTACGGCGAGACCGGCCGCGGATGGGTGTGGCTGATCGCGGCCGAGTTCCGCATCGTCGGAACCTTGTTCAAAAGCTCCTTGTCTTTGTAGAGAGCGCTGAGCGTCGGCAGATAACCACCCTTGATCGCGAACTTCTTCTCGTTCTCGGGCGAGGTCATGAACTGGATGAACTTGTAGGCGGCATCCTGCTTCGTCTTGTCCGAGAGAGCGCTTATGTAGAAGTTCCAACCCCCCAGGGTGCTCGCCGTCTCGTTGTTCCCCGAGACCGGTATCGGGGCGAGCCCGATCTGGCTCGGCTTCATCTTGTACTGCGAGGCGAGCCCGTACATGTACGGCCAGTTGCGGGCGAAGACGGCCTTGCCCCCGAGGAAGACCGGCTCGGTCTGCGGCTCCTGGTAGGTCGCGACGGCCTGCGGCGCCACCCCGCTGGTGACCATGCTCCGCTCGGTGGCGATTCCCTGGATCGCCGGCGGCTGCCCGACCACCACCGTGTTGGTGTTGTAGTCCTTCAGGACGTTGCCCCCGTTGGTCCAGATGTACTCCATCGCATCGCAGACCCCGCCCTCGTACTTGTCCCCCTGGAAGACGAAGCCGTTCTGGATGCCCTGCTCCTTGGTTATCTTCTTGGCCATCGACTTCAACTCGTCCCAGGTCTTGGGCGGGTTCTTGTAGCCGCTCTTGGCCAGAAGGTCCTTGCGGTAGTAGAGCATCCCCGCGTCGGTGAACCAAGGCACGCCCCAGATCTTGCCCTGCCAGGTCATCGACTGTATCGGCCCGGGCAAAAACTTCTTCTGGTCGCTCTCGGTGAAGCGGTCGGAGAGGTCCACGATCCAGCCGTTCGCCGCCAGCTGCGCCGGCCAGATCACGTCCCCCGCGATCAGATCGATGTTCGTCTTCTGCGCCTGGAACTCGGTCTGGATCTGGTTGAAATACTGCCCCGTGTCCGAAGGCATGTGGCGCCAGGTCACCTTGATCTTGCCGCCGTTCTGCTTGTTGAACTCCTTGATGAGCTGCGCCAGCGTCCCCGAAGCCTCCCGGCCGAACGCCACGGTGATGTTCACCGGCCCGCCGCTGCCGGAGCCGCCGCTGCTGCTCCCCCCTCCACAGCCCGCCGCCCCGAGCAGCGCCGCCCCCGCAAGACCTCCTCCCCCAATGCGCAGGAAGTCCCCGCGGCTCAGCTTCCTCCCGGCATCACCACTCTTTTTCTCCATCAGCGAAGCCCCTTTCCCTCGCTCTTTGCTCGTGGTTTTACCGTACGGTAACATACTAAAGGGCTTTAGTAAACTGGTTTGGGGTGGCGTTTATGGCACGCGTTACTATCTCCGATGTCGCGCGGCGAGCCGGGGTCTCGCCGACTACGGTTTCTTTCACGTTCAACCGCCCCTGGGAGCTGAGCCCGGAGACGGTACGGAGGGTTCTGGAGACCTCCAGGGAGCTTGGCTATGCTCCGAACCCGCACGCGAAGGCGCTGCTCTCCAGCAGGTCCGGGGTCCTGGGGCTTCTCGTACCGGAGAGCATCACCGACGCGTTCGCCAACCCGTTCTACTCCTGCTTCGTACAGGGGGTCGGGAGGGTGTGCAACGAGCGGGAGCTTTCGATGATGATCGTCTCACCCATAGACGAGTCGATCGGCGAGGCGATCACGCGGGCGCCGGCGGATGGGTTCGTGGTGGTCGGGCTCGGCGAGGACCACGAAGACATCGCGCCGCTGGCGCGTCGGGGGGTGCCGTTCGTGGTGGTGGACGGGACTTCGGAGTACGCACCTTCGGTGAACGTCGAGGACGAAAGGGGCGCCTACGAGGCCGCCGCTTTCATTCTGTCGCACGGTCACGAGGACGTACTCTTGATGTCATTCCTGAAGCCGGAACGCTACCGGGACGATCCCTACCGGGACGTCGGGCAGCGCAGGATGGCCGGCTACCGGCGGGCGTTCGAGGAAGCGGGAGCGGGCTGGGAGGAGGGGCATGTTCTGGACGTTCCGTGCTCCTTCGAGGGAGGGAGGAGATGTATGCTCGAGCTCTGGAGAGCGGGCAGGCGGCCGACGGCCCTGATCTGCATGAGCGACGCCGCCGCTTTGGGAGCTCTCCTCGCGGCCAGAGAGCTCGGGCTTCGGGTGCCCGAAGACCTGGAGGTGGTGGGCTTCGACGACATCCCCGCGGCCAGGATCTCCCATCCACCGCTCTCGACGGTACGCCAGCCCACCGTCGAGAAGGGAGCGGCCGCGGCGAACCTGCTCGTCCGGGCGATAGAAGGAGAGGACGTCGCGCAAGAGCACGTCGTGCTCCCCGCCACCCTCGTCCTGCGTGGGAGCACCCGTAGTAAGAAGGGAGCCCCGGCCAAAGCGCCGGGGCTCCCCTGATCCAGGTGCAGCAAAACTAGAGCACGGCCTCCTCGCTCTCCGGGTCGAAGAGGTGGATCTTGCTCGCGTCTATCGCCAGGCGGATCTTACCTCCCTCGCGAGCCTCGCTCTCGGCGGAGATGCGAGCCACCATCATGTCGCCGGTCGTCTCGGTGGAAACCTCCCCGGCGTCCTCCTCCTGCGAGCCCGCCCCCTCGGTCATCTCCTCCAGGGTCTCCAGGTGGGCCGCCTGTTCCCTCGGTATCTCGAAGTAGACGTACTTCTCGCTGCCCATGCTCTCCAGGACCTGCGGGGTGACCTCCAGGACGCTCTGCTCGCTTCCGGCTCCCAGATCCTCCGCCAGGCTCGCGTCCTCCATGTGCTCGGGCCGGATACCGAGGATCACCTCCTTGTTCAGGTACTCGCCGACGTCGCGGCCGTAGACCTGCTTACCCCTCGCGGCCAGCTCTCTGGAGACCGGGATCCGCGTGCGCCCGAAGACGACCGCATAATCTCCGTTGTCACGCTCGACGTGCGCCCGGATGAAGTTCATCGCCGGAGATCCGATGAACCCGGCGACGAAGATGTTCTCCGGGTACTCGTACATCCGCTGGGGATCGGCGATCTGCTGCACGACCCCGTCTTTGATGACCACGATCCTGTCGGCCATCGTCATGGCCTCGGTCTGGTCGTGGGTGACGTAGATGGTGGTCGTGCCGATGCGGTTGTGCAGCTTGGAGATCTCGGTGCGCATCTGAACGCGCAGCTTGGCGTCGAGGTTCGAGAGCGGCTCGTCCATCAAGAAAGCCTTGGGCTCGCGGACTATCGCCCGGCCCAGCGCGACCCGCTGCCGCTGACCACCGGAGAGCGCCTTCGGCTTGCGGTCGAGGAAGCGCTCGATGCCGAGGATGCGCGCCGCCTCCTCGACGCGTCGAGCGATCTCGTCCTTGGGGGTCTTGCGCAGCTTGAGGGCGAAGGCCATGTTCTCCCGCACGTTCATGTGCGGGTAGAGGGCGTAGTTCTGGAAGACCATCGCGATGTCCCGGTCGCGCGGGGGGAGGTCGTTGACGACCTCGTCACCTATGTACAGCCGCCCCTCGGTGATGTCTTCGAGACCCGCGATCATCCTGAGCGCCGTCGTCTTCCCGCACCCCGAGGGCCCGACGAAGACTATGAACTCACCGTCCGAGATGTCTATGTTCATGTCCCTGACGGCCACCACGTCCTCGCCGTAGACCTTGGTTATGTTCTCTAGCGTGACCTCCGCCATGAGACGGACCTCCTTCCTCGGCCCTCAGACCGCCGCGGGCCTCCCGCGCCCGCACGCGACGTCTGCGGGGGCCTCTGTTCCCACCACTGCTGCTTCACTTCGGATTCTAACCTATCGGGCATGCGTTTCGTAGCCCAGGTACTCTCTTTTGACTTCGAGTATGCGCCGGACCGAGGCGCGGACCTGCCGCTCCGGGATCTCCCCGGACCTCACCGCCCGGAGCACGGCGCGGTACGCCGCCTCCTCCTGCCCGTAAGAGGAGGTTATGAGCAGAAGGTCGGCCCCGGCCTTCGCGGCCCGGACGGCGGCCTCGGCCGGGGTGCCCGACCCCTTGGCCCCGGCCATGTTGAGGTCGTCGGTGACGATCACGCCCCGGAACCCGAGATCGTGGCGTAGCATCCCGATCGCCTTCGGGGAGAGGCTCGCGGGCCGCTCGGGGTCTATCGCCGGGTAGAGCAGGTGCCCGACCATCACCATCGGCACCCCGGCCTGCACCGCCGCCTCGAACGGCGGCAGATCGTACGCGCGTACGGTGCGCAGGTCGTGATCGACGACCGGCAGGCCGGTGTGGGAGTCGCTGGTCGCGACCCCGTGGTTCGGGAAGTGCTTGGCCACAGAGACGATTCCCGCCTCCCTGAAGCCTCGCACGGCCGCCGCCCCCATCTTAGAAACGAGGGCCGGATCCTCCCCGTAGGAGCGCGAGCCGATCGCGGCCCCGAACCCGGTATCCACAACCGGGGCGAAGTCCGTGTTGACGCCGCCGGCACGGAGCTGCCGGCCCATCTTCAGGGCCACCTTCCGCGCCTCTCCGGGATCCCCGCCGCGTCCGATCACCTCGGCGGAGGGCTCCGGAGAGACCCAGGGGGCGTCGGCGACCTCCCCTCCCTCCTGGTCGGTGGCTATGAAGAGCGGTACGCGGGCCTCCCGCTGCAGCGCGCCGGTCAGCGCCCGGGTCTGCTCCCGGCTCTGCATGTTGTAGCCGAAGAGCATCACCCCGCCGATGTTCTCCTCCCGGATCATGCCCTCTACGCGACGGTCCGGCGTGGTCCCGCGCATACCCACGATGAACATCTGCCCCACGGCATCGCGCAGGCTCATGCGACGTGACTCAGAGACGACGGTCTCTCCCCCTCCGGAGGAGCCACCTCCGAAAGCAGGCGCTTGGGGACCGGGTGCCGCCCTCGAAGCTCCGTGGCCCGTCCGCCCCGCGCACCCATAGAGCAAGGCAAGGGAAACCACAGAGAGGACGAGACAGAGCTTCGCGCTCGTACCCGGAACGAAGCCGTTCATCGCCTCTCCAGGCCAAGACAGCCCTTCCGCCAGGCTCCAAGATCCCTGTGCTTGAGTATGGCGGAGAAACCCAGCTTTCGCGCCCGCGCGCAGAGCTTCTGCAGGGTCATCCCGGTATCGGTGTACTCGGCCGAGAAGACCGCCTTGTTCCTCTCTACGAAAGGCTCGAGCTTGTAACACCAGCCCTGAGCGAAGCAATCTTCGGTGAGCGCCCAGTCATAGTAGCCGACGAGGTCCACGACCTGCCGCGGGTCGTTCTTCAGGCCGATCGAGAGCCCGATCCGGTGCGCCTGGCGCGCGAGCCACCGGTTGTAGCGGAGCTGATCGGCGTAGGTGATCCTGAACCCCGTACGGTTGGTGTATCCGTCGATGTTGTCCGGCTCTATCGCGTCGAAGCCTTTCCTCCTGCACATCTCGAAGCGGGAGCGCATTATCGGGGCGAGCCGTCTGAGCTTCCGGATGTCCAGCCACCTCTCCCCCGGCCACGGGCCATCCCTCCTCCCGATCACCGACCTCGGGAACCTGCCGGCATCCGGACGCCATCTCTCCCAGGTCCCGACATCGACGTAGCAGATCACCTTCACACCTTTACGGTGCAGTCTGGCCACCGTCCTCTTCGAAGTATCGAAACCGTCCACGTCGTAGACCCTGACGGGATAGGAGGCATCCACCTTCCCCTGCAGCTGCCACTGCCAGCTGGTCCCGGGCCTCGGCCTCCAGATGGCGGCCCCATCCTCGAAGACGAAGCCCGACAAACCGATTACGAGCAATGAGAGAACCAGAGTGAGATACCCTCTCTTCCCCGGCATGAACACGCAACGTAGTGTACAGGATGCGATCACGCGAGGAGAGGGACTGAGAACCATCCCGCTCTCGGTTATCCTTTGGTTGGCGTGATAGAGCTCAGATACGAATCCGGTACGCTGGTCGCCACGGGCGAGAAGCCGCCGGAGCCCTTCGTCTGGGACTCCAGAACCCGTCAGTGGCGGGCCCCTGCTGGTGCCTACCGCGAGACAGTACTCTCTCTGCGCGAGTCGGGCATCCCGCACCGGGATCTCGCGGGAAACTTCGAGAAGCTTCGGCTCGAGTCTCGCGTCTCCATCGAGATGCGTCCCTACCAGAGCCAGGCGCTCGCCGCCTGGTGGAAGGCGGGCCTGCGCGGGGTGGTAGTGCTCCCCACCGGTGCCGGCAAGACCACCGTGGCGGTCCGGGCGATGGAGCGGACGTCACGCAGCACGCTGGTCGTGGTCCCCACGCTCGCGCTGATGAAGCAGTGGTACTCTGTCCTGCAGGACGCCTTCGGAGGATCGATAGAGATCGGGCTCCTCGGCGGCGGCTACCACGAGATCACCCCGATCACGGTCACCACCTACGACTCGGCGTACATCCACGCCGAGCGCTACGGCGACCGCTTCGCGCTCGTCGTCTACGACGAGGTTCACCACCTGCCCGCCGAGAAGTACGCCATAATCCCGAAGATGCTCGTCGCCCCCTACGCCCTCGGGCTCACCGCGACCCCCGAGCGTCCGGACGGCGGCCACGAGCTGCTTCCGGAGCTGGTGGGGGGCGTGGTCTACCGGCGCTCGGCGGAGGATCTCGCGGGATCCTACCTGGCCCCCTACGAGCTGGTGCGCATCCCGGTCGAGCTCACCGCAAAAGAGCGCTTCGAGTACGCCCAGGCGGACGCCGTCTACCGGGATTTCCTGCGGAAACACCAGCTCAGCGTGCGCTCTCCGGAGGACTGGCAGAGGTTCATCCTCGTCGCCTCGACCAGCCACTCCGGGGGTAGGGAGGCGCTGCTCGCCGCCAGGAGGAGGCGCGAGATCCAGTCCTCGGCGGTGCGCAAGGTGACGACGCTCGAGAGCCTCCTCAAAAAGCACTGGGACGACCGCTCGATCGTCTTCACCAAGAGCGTCGAGGAGGTCTACGCGCTAAGCCGCAGGTTCCTGATCCCGGGCATAACCTACGAGACCCCGGCGAAGGAGCGCAAGGAGATCCTGGACCGCTTCCGCGAGGGCCGCTACCGGGCGATAATCGCCTCCGACGTCCTCAACGAAGGGGTCGACGTGCCGGACGCGAACGTCGCCATGATCCTGGCCGGAAGCGCCTCGGTGCGCGAGTACGTCCAGCGGCTGGGGCGGATCCTGCGCCCGAGAGACGGCAAGCGGGCCGTGCTCTACGAGCTGGTGACGAGCGCGACCGGCGAGGAGTTCACCTCCCGGCGCAGGCGCGAGGCCTTCGCCTGATGCTGCGCGGCGAGCACGTGATGGCCCACCTCCGGCGCGGGTTCGTCGTCCCGCACCGGCTCTCGCCCGAAGACGGCCGGGCACTCGAGGCGGCGGGCAAGGTCTGCCGCGTCTACGCCTCGCATCTGGGCCGTCCGAGACGCGAGCTCGAAGAGGCCCTCTCCCGCGCCGAGGAGGAGGCCGGACCCCGGCTCGATCCGAGGCGCGGCTTCCGGGTGGTGCGGGCGCTGGCGAAGCTCCTCGAGGAGCGATCCGGGTGGGCTCCCCCGACCGACGCCGACCCCTACACCGTGCGCACCCGCATCTTCGAGCTCGCCGCCGCGATGCCCGAGCTCCCGGCCTCCGAGCCCGGGCTCCTCGACGTGGCGACCCGCGAGGAGGTGCTCGCGCAGGTCTCGCGCGAGACCGGCCTCGAGGATCCATCCGCCGTCATGTACGCCGACCGGCAGGCCGAGCAGATCCTCGCGAACCTCTCCGAACCCTCCCCCGAGGAGCTCATCGCCCGCTACAACACCGCTCAGGTCCAGGGCGTGCTCTACTCCGCACGCGAGCTGGTGGTGGACCTGGGCCGCGAGGCCGACGCCAGGACGGTCTTCGGCTACGTGAAGCTGCTCGGTCTGATCTACCGCCTGGAGATCACCCCGGATGGATACCGGCTCCACCTCGACGGCCCGCTCTCGATCTTCAGCGGCACCCGCCGCTACGGCCTGAGGATCGCCAAGTTTCTCCCCGCCCTGCTTCTGACCTCGCCGTGGCGCCTCTCCGCGGACGTGACCTGGCGCGGCCGCGAGGCCCGTCTGGAGCTCGACTCTAAGAGCTGTGATCTCGAGAGCCACTACGCGGCACCCGAGGCGGCGGAGGAAGAGGACCTGCGCTCCGCCTTCCGTACGTCCTGGGAGCGCACCCGGGATGTCGCCGGCTGGGAGCTCGACGCCGAAACCTCGATCATCCCCCTCCCCGAGCTCGGCACCGCGCTCGTACCGGACTTCACGCTGCGCCGGGACGAAGAAGAGGTCTACCTGGAGATCCTCGGCTTCTGGAGCAGACGCCACCTCGTCGAGCGGGTGCATCTGGTCCGGGAGGCCGCGAAGCGGGGGAAGAGGGTGCTCGTCGCGGCCTCGGAACGCCTCTCCGTCTCCCCGGAAGCCCTCTCGGAGGCCGCGGAGAGCGGGGTGATCCCGTTCAAGGGCCGGCTGCGCCCCGCGGACGTGCTCGAGCGGCTCTAGCGTCCCCTGATCGCACCAGCGAGCAGGCGGATGGCGAGCGGCCGGAGGATCTCCCGGGCCGCCCTGCGGGCCCGCTCCTCCTCCGTCCCGGAACCGTCCGGCGAGAGCCTCGCCGCCGCGCGCACCAGGTTCGGCATCCTGCCGTCGGCGCTCTCCACCCTGCGTGCCAGGTACTCCAGCGTCACCCCCGCGAGCAGCAGCCGGTGCACCTCAGGCGACCCTTCCGCGGTCTTGCCCTCGATGTTCAGCCGGGGAACGATCCGGTCCAGCCAGCGCGGGAACCACCAGTTCCACCTCCCGAGCAACGTCATCGTCGCCGGGACGAGGACCAGCCGGATCACGGTGGCGTCGACGAAGATCGCGGTGGCCAGCCCCAGCCCGAACTCCTTGATGATCCTGTCGTCCCCGATGACGAACGAGAGGAAGACCAGGACCATTATCGCGGCGGCGGCCGTTATGACGCGCGCGGTGAGCGCGAGCCCCTCCCCCACCGAACCCCTCGGGTCCCTGCTCCTCACGTAGCTCTCCCGGATGCGGCTGACCAGGAAAACCTCGTAGTCCATCGAGAGGCCGAAGAGGATCGCGAAGAGCATCATCGGCAGGTAGGATTCGATCGGGCCGGTCTTCCCGACCCCGAAGATACCCGCCGCCCACCCCCACTGGAAGACGGCGACCAGGACGCCATAGGCCGCCCCGATCGAGAGCAGGTTCATCACCGCGGCCTTCAGAGGCACCAGCACCGAGCGGAAGACGGCCATCAGAAGAAGGAAGCTCAGCCCGATCACGAGCGTGAAAAAGTAGGGCATCCGGGAGGAGATCTTGTCACCGATGTCTATGAACGCGGCCGTCGCCCCGCCCACGTACGCCTTGACACCGGTACCCCCGAGCACCCGGGGCAACACGTGAGCCCGCAGACGCTTTACGGTATCCGTGGTCTTCTGGCTCTGGGGTGAAGTCGTCGGGTAGGCGGTTATGACGGCGGTGTTGCCTTCCTGGTTGAGGTTCGGCGGCGTCACCTCGGCCACGCCCCCGGTGCTCCCGAGCGCCCGCTCCACACGGCTCAGGGTGGACCTGGAGAGCCCACCGTTCTTCTCGAGCACCACGAGCAGCGGCGCGTTGAACCCGGGACCGAACCCCTCGGTCAAGAGATCGTAGGCTCTGCGGCTGTGCATCGAGGTAGGCTTGTTCCCGTCGTCGGAGAACCCCAGGCGCATGCTGAAGACCGGCAGCGCGAGCACCACCAGGAGGGAGGCCGCCAGGACCGCATACACGAGCGGACGCCTCTGTATCTGCCCGCTGAAGCGGCTCCCCAGAGAGCTCCTCCCCTCACCCCGCGGCAGCGGAACCCGCCACCGGTCCACGTTGCGCCCGGCGAGCGCCAGCAGCGCAGGAAGGAGCGTCACCGCGACCACGACGCTGAGAGCCACCACGAGGGCGGCCGCCACACCGAGTGCGGTTATGAACGGTATGCCCATGGTGAAAAGCCCCAGAAGCGCTATGGCGACGATCGTGCCGGCCGAGACCACCGCCCTGCCAGAGGTGTCGACCGCCTGTGCCACCGCCTCCTCCACCCCGAGCCCGGAGGAGAGCCCCTCACGGAAACGTACGACGACGAAGAGCGCGTAGTCTATCCCGACGCCGAGCCCGATCATGGCCCCGAACGCCGGGGTGAAGGTGCTGAGGTCCGTGACGCGCGTGAGAAGCTCCACGCCGGCCAGCCCGGTCCCGAGCCCGGCGAGCGCGGTGGCTATCGGCAGCCCCATCGCCACGACGGAACCGAAAGCGACGAGGAGTATGGCAACCGCGGCGGCGAGGCCTATCGCCTCGGAGCGCCCGGGAGGGGTGGTCTCGGTCGCCGAGATCACCTGCCCCCCGACCTCGACCCTGAGCGTCTTCGTGTTCGAGTTATCAGCGAGATCTTCCAGCTTCTTCACGCTCTCGGGGTCGACCGCGGGTGCGAGCTTGTCGTACTGCACGACGGCGTAGGCTATCCTGCCATCCTTCGAGATGGCGCCAGGCATCCTGTAAGGCGAGCTGACCCCCGTCACCTCCGGAAGCTTCTCCGCCCTGCGCAGGATCTTCTGTATCTTCCGTTCCACCCCTGGGCTGGCAATCTCGCCCCGGCGCGCCTTGAAGACCAGGGTGGCGGAATCCCCAGCCTGACTCGGGAACCTGCTCCGGAGCAGATCGAGCGCCTTCTGGGACTCGGCCCCGGGCAGCTTGAAGGAGTCTACGAAATGACCTCCGTAGACCTGGGAGAGAACGCCGAAGACGCTGAGCACGACGGCCCAGCAGACGATGACCGCCCATCTCCTCCTGACCGCCAGGCGCGCCCACCTCCCGAGCAGGCTCTCGCCGCGCCGGCCGCCTTCTTCTCTGAAACCCTTCTGCTCTGGTCGCGAGCGGATCAAAACCCCTCCGTCATACCGGTGCTCCGCGGGAGTGGACCCGCACATCGGCTCCTGTTTCTACCACCTCCGCACGCCCGAAGACGTGCTCGTTTCAACCAACGACGCCAGCACCCTCGCGGCCATCGGCCGCAGGACCTCGGACGCCGCGCGCCGGGCACGCGCCATCTCCGTCTCTCCTTCGACCTCGGGGACGAGCCGGGCCACCGCGCCGACGAGCGCGGGAGATCCCCCGGCATTCCCCTCCACGTAGAGAGCAAGATACTCGAGGAAGAAAGCCGCGAGCAATCTCTCTTCTCGTCCAGACCGGCTCCCCTCGGTGCTGCCGCCACGCCTCCTCGCCCGTTCCCCCGCCAAGAGGATTACGACGCTCCCGACCATCGCGTAAGCCGCGAGCACCGCGAGCGCGCCCGCGATGTGGCTCCCTCCGAAGTACACCGTATTCCGCACCAGCGTCGTCCCGGCCCCCGGCGGCAGCAAGATGCCCAACGCCCGCCAGGGCTGCGGCAAAAGCTCCGGCGCGTAAGGCCCCCCGGACGAAGGATTCCCGAGCACGACGAACAGCAGTATCGCGATCCCCGTCCCCGCGATCCCCAAGAGCGCCTGCAGGGCCGCCGCTGCGACGGCGGTGGCGAAGACGACGAGGGCGCCGATCGCGGCCAGATCCGCCCCCGGACCGCCGAGCGCCCCGATTACTCCCTCCAGCAACACCGCCCCGATCGCCCCGGCCGCCACCGCGTACGCGGCGAAGCCTCCCACGCGCCCCAGCGCCGCCCGCCAGCCCTCCACGTTCCTGCCACGCAGGATCGCCACCGCCGTCGCCAGCAAATAGCCCCCGACGACCCAGCCGACGACCGCGTAGAAGGACGAGAGCCCCCTGGAGTCCCCACCCGGGAGCGGCTTGACGTCCTTCACGCTGAGCGTCCGGCCCTGAGAGCGTTCGATCCCGGAGAACTCCTCCCGGAGCATGCGCGAGACGATCGGGCTCGCAGCATCCGCGACCAGCAGGCGATCTCCCCCACGCCCCAAAACGACGGCCCCGTAAACCTCGCGGTCGTCTATCGCTCCTCGCGCCTCCGACACCCCACGCTTCCTCTCCAGCTTCAGGTCGTTCCCCACCGCCCCCTCCACCACCCGCTCGAACCGGACCACCGCACCTTGCGACCCGACGACCGCGACCGGAACCTCGTGCGGCTTGGGAGCATGCAGCGCTCCCACGTAAGACCAGATGAAGAGCATCTGCAAAACGAACACCCCAACCCCGAGCAACACCGTGAACCGCGCCGGCGAGCGCAACACCCATACCCTCGAATACCTGATCTTCTCACGCATCTCGATACTCCCAATCATTTTATGACTGACCGTCGGTCATAAAATACACCGGGATGAGGTTGGGGGCAAGGCATGTGGATCAGGAGGAAGGAGCGAGGGCTTTACGGACGAAGAGCTTGGTCGCCTGTTTCAGGGCTTCCGGGTCATCGGGGATTCCGAAGGCCATGGAGGAGAAGAGGTTCTCTTCGACGGCGCCGGAGATCAGGTAAGCGAAGAGGGTTGGGTATCCGGCGGCGTCGGCCTCCCGGCGTTTCACCGCCTCTTCGATGATACGGGACATGGGCTCCACGTAGCGCCGACGGTTGTCTGCGGCGCCGGGTCCGAACTCCGTCGGGTAGTGGCGGTAGAAGAGGCTGAAGAGCGAACGGTTGGTGTGGTGGAACTCGAAGACGAAGTCTATGGCGGCGTCGATGAGCTCCGTGAAAGGGCCTTCCCAGCCCTCGACGAGGCGCATCAGCCGGGTTCGGCTCTCCTCGACGAAGCGTTCGCGCAGGGCGAGGGCGAGGTCTTCCTTGCTTCCGAAGTAGAGGTAGAAGGTTCCTTTGGCGACCCCGACCCGGCGGCAGAGCTCCTCCACGCTGGTGCTCTCGTAACCGTGCTCGGTGAAGAGCTCCAGCGCCGCTTCGAGGAATTCCTTTCGGCGTTCGGCGGGGGGTTTGGACCTGGGTCTTCCCCGGCTCCTTCGGCGACCATCAGCCACGGGAGCATCCTAACACACGGGTTGAGGTGCGCTCCGGGACCGCGTCCTTATAATCTCCTACATGGAGAAGAGCGTGAGATCTCTCGCCGCGCTCACGCTGGCCTGCGCGCTCGCGGCGACCATATTCGGGTTCGGGAGCGACGTGTTCTCCTTCAGGAGCGTCTACGCGGGGCACGTGGGGAGGGAGGCTTTGATCCAGACGGCCCGGCTCCTCGTGTACGTGGCGCTTGGGGTTCTGCTCGTCTTCCAGGGCGGATGGAGAGGCGTGGTCGCCGCCCTCTTCATGGTCGTCGTGGCCACCGCGGCGGAGTGGGCCCTCCTCTCCACAGCGCTCGGGTTCGCCAGCATCCCCGATCCTTCGGGCTACGAGCGGCGCTTCGCCGGATTCACCCGTCCTCCTTACGAGCGGTGGGCGCTCTGGGACATCCTCTCCGTCGGAGGAGCCGCCGCTTTCTCCTGGCTGCTCATCAGGATAGCCCACTTCGATCCCACGGGGCCTCGGGACGGATGACCTCCATCTCCTCGTCCTCGTCGAAGTCGAGCAGGAAGACCTCCCCGAGGGCGTTGAAGTCGTAGCGCGAGCGGGGCAGGACGCCCTCCTCCGAGTCCTCCACCTCGACGTCGGTGACCAGAACCCCGTGTCCTCTGCAGCGCCGGCACGGGATCGGACGCCAGGAAGCCCCGTCGTCTCCCAGACCGCCGCAGTTGGGGCACTCCCGGAACCCGGTGTAGCGGATCGTGATCTTCCTCACAGGAAAACACCCTCCGAAGAACCTTCTGGCAGACGTGAGTCTAACGCAGGAGGCGCTGACGTTGCATAATCTCCCGCGTGAAGATCACGCGAAAGAAGTTCATCGGGGCGCTGGTCGGCGCGGGGGTGCTAGCCGGCGGCGGTGCGTGGACGGTGCGTCAGACCGAGCGGCGGGCGCGGATAGAGAACGTCGCCCGGACCGTACCCGAAGGGAACGTGCTGCGTTTCCGTTCGCGCCCGGACCTGAAGCCCCCCGCCGTCGAGATCGAGAAGAAACCGAGGGGCATCTTCGACCGAAAGGGCGACTACGTCTTCCTCGCCCCGCAACCCAAGACCCCAGGACATTACGGGGCGATGATCCTCGACGGCGAGGGGCACCTCGTGTGGTTCTACCAGCCGGAGGGCCGCAGGCTGGAGAACTTCCGGGTGCAGCGCTACCACGACGAGCCGGTTCTGACGTGGTGGGAAGGCAGGGTCACGAACGGGCATGGACTCGGCGAGTACGTGCTGCTCGACCGTTCCTACCGGGAGACAAAGAGGGTGAGGGCAGGTAACGGATACAAAGGCGACCTGCACGAGTTCCTCATCACGCCACAGGGAACGGCCCTCTTCACCGTCTACCACCCCGTGCGCCACGATCTCACCCCCGCAGGAGGGAGCAAAGACGCCCTGGTCTACGACGGCATCGCCCAGGAAGTCGATGTCGAGAGCGGGAAGGTGCTCTTCGAGTGGCACAGCCTCGACCACGTGCCCGTAGAGCTATCCTACGGCAGGCCCCCGAAGAAATCGGACATACCCTTCGACTACTTCCACATAAACTCCATAGACGTAGACCACGACGGCAACCTCCTCATCTCTTCCCGCAACACCTGGGCCGTCTACAAAGTAGACAGGAAAGACGGGCACGTGATCTGGCGTCTGGGCGGCAAGAAGAGCGACTTCGAGATGGGCCCCGGCACCAGGACCGCCTACCAGCACGACGCCAGGCGCCACCCGGACGGCACGATCACGATCTTCGACAACGGCGGCAACCCGCCGGTGCACGAGCAATCCCGGGGTGTGGTGATCCGGCTGGACACGGAGAACATGAAGGCAGACCTGGTGCGCGAATACGTCCACCCGGGGAAGAAACTCCTCGCCGGGGCCGAGGGCAACGTACAGATGCTCCCCACCGGAGAAGCCTTCATCGGGTGGGGCTACGAGCCGTTCTTCTCGGGTTTCGGTCGGAGCGGGGATCTGGACTTCGACGCCCGCCTCCCCGGTCTGGGCCGCTCGTACCGGACCTACTGGCATCCCTGGGAGGGTCACCCGGAAGGGAGGCCCGCCGTGGTGGCGAAGAAGCACGCCGACGCCGCCGTCGTGTACGTGAGCTGGAACGGGGCCACCGGAGTGAGCCGGTGGCGGGTTCTCTCCGGCAAAGACTCCTCCGGTCTCACGCCAGCCGGTGAGGTATCGAAGAAAGGGTTCGAGACGGCCATAACCGTGCGTGGCGGAGGGCCGTACTTCGCCGTGCAGGCCGTAGACGAATCAGGCAACGTGCTCGCCACCTCCGGGACGATCAGAGCCCGCTGAGGTCTACAGGAAGGCCCCGTTAGGGAGATAGGGGGCCAGCGGACCGAGCTCGCCCCGGGTGCAGATGGGGCCCGCGGGCTCCAGCACGAGCCCGGCTGCGAGCACCACCCTCACGGCCCACTGCTGCTCCGCCGTGATCCAGGAGATCTCGACCTCCCTCTGCGGTTCCGCGTTCGCCAGCACCCGCCAGAGGAGAGCCGTGGCCGTTCTCTCGCCTTCGGCCGCGAGGATCAGGGGACGTCCCTTGTGTGTAAGCGCGTAGCCCCTCTCCCCCTCCGCCTCGTAGACGAACATGCGCGCCCCGGCACCGAGCAGGAACTCGAGGTCCGGACCGTGCGGCGCACCCCGCACGAACCCGTCCACCTCAGCGGCGAGCTCGATGTCCTGTTCCCCTCCCTCGCGCACCCGTATCCTGCCGGGCAGACTCCGGCGATCCACGTACCCTCTGGCCGTGAGGGTGGGACGTAACGTGAACCCGGCGAGCGCATAACTCCTCATCGCCGCCGGGTGCGTAGAGGAGGCGATCATACCTCCCTGGCATCCCTCGGCGTAGCTCATGGCCCTCTGCAAAAGCCTCTTCCCCACGCCCCCCCCCCTGCATCTTTCGTCCACGGCGAGCAGGGAGAGTATCCAGAGCCCCTCCCGTCTGAGGGCGATGGAGACACCGGCGAGACGCCCCTCTTCGTCTTCGGCGAGCCAGGCGCCGGCAGGGTCCGTGCTCAGGAAGTGCCGGTAGCGGTCCTTGCGGTGGGCCACCTCTCCCGGGGTACGCCTGAGTATCTCCTCCCGGTCTCTCGCGAAGGCATGGGAGACCAGCTCGTATGCGGCGTCCACATCGTCCGCGGTCATCGGGCGAAAGCTCAGGATGTCTTCCAACTCTATGCGCTACCTCCAGCTCCTCTGGTACGCGATCTGCTCCTCCGTGAGCCTTTCCGGCTCGACGCCGAGCGTCGAGAGTTTGGTACGGGCGACGTAGTCGTCTATCTCCGGGGGTATGGGACGCAGCCCCGGTTCGAGCCTGGAAGCATCCCCGGCCAGATAGTGGGCGCACAGCGCCTGCACCGAGAAGGTGAGGTCCATGATCTCGACGGGATGGCCGTCCCCGGCGGCGATGTTGACCAGCCTGCCGCGGGCGAGGACGTGCAGCCTCCTGCCGTCGGGAAGCTCGTACTCGGTCACGTTCCTGCGGGCCTCCCGCTCGGTCACGGCCATCTCCTTGAGCGCGGCCAGGTCGAACTCGTGGTCGTAGTGGCCGGCGTTGGCGAGTATTGCGCCGTCCTTCATCCGCTCGAAGTGCTCGGCGCGCAGCACCTTCAGGTTGCCGGTGCCGGTGAGGAAGACGTCCCCTTCCTCCGCAGCCCGGAGGGAGTTCATCACCTCGTAGCCCTCCGCATGGGCCTCGAGCAGCTTCACCGGGTCGGCCTCGCAGACGACGACCCGGGCCCCGAGGCCGTGCGCGTAGCGGGCGAGCCCGCGTCCCACCCACCCGAAGCCCATCACCACCACCGTCTTGCCCGAGATGAAGAGGTTCGTGGCGGCGAGCAGGCTCACGAGCGCCGAGTGCCCGGTCCCGTAGCGGTTGTCGAAGAGGTGCTTGCACCGGGCATCGTTCGCCGCGAGGACCGGGAAGGGTAGCACCCCCTCCTCGGTCATCGCGCGCAGCTTGATGATCCCGGTCGTCGTCTCCTCCGAGGCGCCCGCGACGCCGTCGACGAGGTCCGGCCGCATCCGCACCAGGCGGCTCACGAGCTCGGCCCCGTCGTCGACGATTAGCTCGGGGGCGGTCTCTATCGTACGCAGCAGGTACCCCTCGAACTCCTCCTCGGTCGGGTCGTGGGTGGCGTAGACCCGGACCCCGCGGGCGGCGAGCGCGGCGCACACGTCGTCCTGCGTGGAGAGCGGGTTGCTCCCGGTGACGGTGACCTCCGCCCCGGCCCGGGCGAAGAGCAGCGCGAGGTAGGCGGTCTTCGCTTCGAGGTGGATCGCCATCGCGATCCTGCGCCCCCGCAGCCTCCCGTCGGAGAGGAAACGCTCGTAGACGGCGTTCATCACCGGCGCGTGCTGCGCCACCCAGCCTATCTTGCGCTCCCCCTCGGGGGCGAGCGCGGGATCAGCGATGATCGAATCCTGGCTCAATCCTCACCCGTCCTTTCGTGAGATCTCCGCCGCAACACCCCGGCGAGCACGCCGGGATGGTCGGTCATGATCACGTCGACCCCCATGTCGAGCAGGGATCGCATCTCCTCCGCCCCGTTTATCGTCCAGACGTCCACCCTGAGCCCCATCCCGTGAGCCGCTCGCACGAAGCGCGGGGTCACGACCCGCACGCCCCTGTAGACCGAAGGCACCTGCAACGCCCCGTACCCCGGCCTGAGGACCCGCTGCAGCCCGGCCCCGGCGAGCAGGTAGAACGCCCGGATCTCCGGCCCCGAGGCGGCAGTTGGGATCCGACCCCCGACCAGCCGCCGGAACCGCCGCATCACGCCCAGGTGGCGGGAGGCGACGATGACACGCTCTCTGGCCCCCGCTCTCTCTATCACCGAGAGGACGATCCTCTCCACCCCGGGGATGGGATCCTTTATGTCGGCGTTTACCGGTACGTCGGGGAAGGCCTCGAGGATCTCCTCGAAGGTCGGAACCACGACCCCCCTGCCCCGAAACGGGTGGGTACGGCCACCGTCGGGTGTGAAGCGGTAGCCAGCATCCAGCTTTCTGATCCTTTCGAGGGTCATGTCGCGCACCGGTCCGGAACCATCCGTGGTCCTGTCGACGGTGGCGTCGTGCATGACCACCACGTGCCCGTCCGAGGTCAGGCGCAGGTCGAGCTCCAGGCCGCCCGCGCCATCTTCGAGGCCGGCCTGGAAGGCCTCCAGCGTATTCTCTGGCGCCCGGGCCGACGCCCCGCGGTGGGCCAGGTTCACCGGCCAGCTCTTCCCGAGCAGCCCCTGATGTCTTCTCCGCTTCACCACAGCAGGGACAACATTAGCACACGGCACAAAACCCGCCGTTCCGGTGGAGGGTATTTGAATACCGCGGGCATCTCTCGTATACTCTCCGCACGCAGCCATGTCGGAGTGGCGGAATAGGTAGACGCGCTAGCTTGAGGGGCTAGTGTCCGATACAAGGACGTGGGGGTTCGAGTCCCCCCTCCGACACATCGGGGGTCGGAACACGCTCGCGACGAACCTGCGTGCTCCCACGAGAATCCGCCGGGCGTCGGGCCCGCGGAGATACCCCGGGTGGTTCCCCACCCTTTCGTGGCAGACCGCACGTTGAAAAGCCCCATCCGTTGTATAATGAACCTCAGGAGTCGCCTGTTCTCCCCATCCTCCCCGGGCGGCTCCTCTTTTTCTTTCGTCAGCCGAAGTAGATCAGGAGCACCGTCGTTATCAGGAACAGCACGATGACGACCCCCGTGAGCTTGTTGAGGTTCTTCTCCATTATCGTGGTTCCCGAGAAAGTGCTCCCTATACCACCTCCGAAGGTGGTGGTGAGCCCGCCGCCCTTCCCAGAGTGCAGCAGGATGAGGACGACCAGCGCGATGCAGAACATTATGTGGAAGAACGCGAGCACGTAGATCATGCAGCGTACTCTACCACAAACTCTCCCGCCCCGGACGTCTTTTCTCCGGCGCCTCCGGGCGAATGGTCCGCCCTACCCGGCGGCCTCGATCAACCTCGCGAAAGAATCCACCTCGAGGCTCGCTCCGCCGACGAGCCCGCCGTCGACGTCCTTCTGGGCTACGATCTGCGCCACGTTCTCCGGTTTTATCGAACCGCCGTAGAGGATGCGCACCTCCGAGGCGAAATCATCTCCCCTGAGCTCCCCGAGGAAATCCCGGATCCTGCCGATGGCATCCTGTGCATCCTCCGGGGTGGCCGTATCCCCGGTGCCGATGGCCCAGATCGGCTCGTAGGCGAAGACTATGGAGCCGCCTCCCGTGCCATCGTCCAGCGCCTCGACGACGCTCCTGACCTGCCCGGAGACCTTCTCCCACATCCCACCGGCGTCGCGTTCCTCCTTGGTCTCCCCCACGCAGACGACCGGAAGCAGGCCCGACGAGACGGCCTTCGCCGCCTTGCGCGCGACCATCTCGTCGGTCTCGCCGAAGATCTCGCGCCGCTCGGAGTGCCCGACTATGACCGCCTCCACGCCGAGGTCGAGGAGCATGGGAGCGGAGATCTCGCCGGTGTACGCCCCGGCATCCTCGTAGAAGAAGTTCTGGGCGCCGGGGATGATCGGGGTACCCTCGGCCATCCGGGCGACCTCGGAGAGGCAGGTGAACGGGGCGAAGACGGCCACGTCCACCCCTTCGGCGTCGCTGGCGTAGGGGATCAGGGCGGCCATGTAATCCTGCGCCTCGCGCACGGTCTTGTTCATCTTCCAGTTCGCCGCCATCATCGGTCTTCTCGCCATACGCTGCTACCCCTCCTTCTCCGGGAGCACCGCGACGCCGGGCAGCTCCCTGCCTTCCACGTACTCGAGCGAGGCCCCGCCGCCGGTAGAGATGTGGCTCATCTCATCCTCGAGCCCGAGCTTGCGCACCGCGGCGACAGAGTCCCCGCCGCCGACGACGCTCGTAGCCCCGCTCTCGGCGACCGCCTTCGCCACACCCTCGGTACCTTTCGCGAACGCTTCGATCTCGAAGACGCCCATAGGGCCGTTCCAGAAGATCGTGCGCGCTGAGGAGATGTGCCGCCCGAAGAGCTCGACCGTCTCGGGGCCTATGTCGAGACCCATCCAGCCCTCCGGGATGCCGTCCGCCGGCACCGTCCTGCTCTCGGCGCCCTCCTCCATCTCGCGTGCGACGACCACGTCCACGGGCAGGACGAGGCGCTCCCCGGCGCTCTCCATCAGCTCTTTCGCCTGCTCGACGTAATCGTCCTCGACGAGGGAGCTCCCCACCTCGTAGCCCCTGGCCTTGAAGAACGTGAAGCACATCGCCCCGCCGACGAGCAGGGTGTCCGCCCGCTCCAGGAGGCTCTTTATCACCCCGAGCTTGTCCGAGACTTTCGCCCCGCCGAGGATCGCGACGAACGGGCGCTCCGGGGACTCGAGCACGGCGTCGAGGTAGTCGAGCTCCTCTTCCAGCAGACAACCCACAGCGGACGGGAGAAGACGCGCGACCCCGACGGTCGTGGCGTGCGCCCGGTGCGCCGCGCCGAAGGCGTCGTTCACGTAGAGGTCGGCGAGCGCGGCGAGCTGTCTCGCGAACTCGGGATCGTTCTTCGTCTCGCCGGGGTAGAAGCGGGAGTTCTCCAGCAACACCACCCCCTGCCCGTCCCACTCCGCGAGCGCCCGCTCGACCTCGGGACCTACGGCCTCATCCAGCTTGAGTACCTGCCGGTCGAGGAGTTCGCCGAGGCGCCGGGCGACCGGGTCCATCCTGTACTTCGGGTCGGGCTCGCCCTTGGGGCGCCCGAGGTGCGAGATCAGGATCGGCCGCGCCCCCTCGGAGAGCAGGTAGCGGATCGTCGGCAACGCCCGCCTTATCCGGGTGTCGTCGGTGACCCGCCCGTCCTTTATCGGCACGTTGAAATCGACCCGCACGAGCACCCGCTTGCCCCGCACGTCGAGGTCCCTCACGCTCCTCTTGTTCATATCACCTCCTCACCGCGGGCGGCCCGGAGGGTAGCGCTCCGGGCCGCCCGGCGGAAGATAGCCGCAGAGAACGCCAGCTAGAGCTTGCTGCCGATGTAGGCCGTGATGTCGCAGGTGCGGTTGGAGTAGCCCCACTCGTTGTCGTACCAGCCCAAGACCTTGACGGTCCTGCCGGTGGACATGGTGAGCGGGGAGTCGAAGACGCACGAGGCCGGGTTGCCGATGATGTCGGTCGAGACTATCGGGGCCTCGGAGTACTCGAGGATGCCGGCGAGCTCCCCCTCGGCGGCCTGCCTGAAGGCGGCGTTCACCTCTTCGGTGGTGACCTCGCGGCTGACCTGCGCGACGAAGTCGGTTATCGAGCCGTCCTTCACCGGCACGCGCATCGCCATCCCGTCGATCTTGCCCTGCAACTCCGGGTAGATCACGCCGGCCGTACGCGCGGCCCCCGTGGAGGTGGGGACGATGTTGTTCGGGGCGCTGCGGGCCCTGCGGGGGTCCTTGTGCGCCGCATCCAAGAGGCTCTGGTCGTTGGTGTAGGCGTGGACCGTGGTCATGTAGCCGGACTCTATCCCGAAGTTGTCCTGCAGGACCTTGACCATCGGGATGATGCAGTTGGTCGTGCAGCTGGCGTTGGAGACGACGTGGTGGTTCTCCGGGTCGTAGGTCTCGTGGTTGACCTTGTAGACGAAGGTGGCGTCCGCACCCTTGGCCGGCGCGCTTATCACGACCTTCTTCGCCCCGCCCTCGAGGTGACCGGCCGCCGCGTCCCGGTTGGTGAAGACCCCGCTCGACTCGATGACGATGTCCACCCCGAGGTCCCCCCAGGGGATGTTCTTCGGCTCGCGCTCGGAGAAGGTCTTTATCTCCCGCCCCCCGACGCGCAGGATGCTCCCGTCGAACTCTACGTCCTCCTCCCAGACGCCGTGGGTCGAGTCGCGCTTGAACAGGAGCGCCAGGCTCTCGAACGGCATCAGGTCGTTCGCCGCCACGACCTCCAGATCCCCCCGCTTCATCGCGGCCTTGGCGACCATCATCCCGATCCGGCCGAAGCCGTTTATCCCTATCCGTACGGCCATTTTCCCTCCGTTTCTCGCGTTCGCTTCCAGTCGTATTTTGCCCGAATCGCCTCCCGATTAACAGCGCCCTCACCCTTCGTCGGCCATGGCGAGCAGCCTCCTCAGGCGGTGGTTGGCGGCGCTCTTGGAGATCCCGCCGAGACGTGCCAGCTCGGAGAGCGAGGCGTCGGGGTGCGCGAGCCGGAGCTCGCGCATCTCACGCAGCGCCGGGGGCAACCTCTCCGGGTCGAGCCCGGAGATGGCCTTCTGCTGTCGCGCCGCAGCGAGGGCGACCCGGGTGGCGTTGGCCGCGTCGAAGTTGGTCACCCGGTTGGCGTTCGCCTTGGCCTCGCCCAGCACGGCCCGCGTCTCGTAGTCTAACACCGCCCCGTGCAACCCCATCTGCGAGAGCACCGTCGTCACCCCCTCGGCGCTCTTGGTGTACGCGACCCATCTTCCCCGCCGCCGGGTGACCTTGAGAGGGGCCCTGGAGATCCCGGCGACCCGCCGGACGAAGGACTCCTCGCGGTGGACGAACTCCAGGTGGTGTCCCCTCGCATACCCGGGACGCACCACGTATCCGGCCCCCTGGAAGGCCCCGCGCAGATAAGCGTTGCGCTCCGCCGCCGAGCGCCCCAGCCGGGAGACGCGCAGCTCCTCGGACGCCTGCAGCACCCGGTTGCCCGCGGCACGCACGGGATAGCTGGACCGGCCGAAGCTCCCCCGGGCCTTCCCCCCGGCCTCGAGGTGCGCCGCAACCCCGAACTCCGAGCGCCAGAGGCGCATCACCCTGCGGGCGACCGCCGCGCTCGGGGTACGGACGGTGACCCCTTCTTCGTCCCAGTTTCCGGCCGCGTCGACCAGCCCGGCCAGCTCGGCCCGTCGCTCGCGGGGGGAGTCCCCCGTGTGGGCAGCCAGCTCCCGGCGCAGCTCAGAGGCGTACGAGGGCAGCGGCGAGCACCTCCCGCGCGAGCTTCTGCGGGTCGTGGCGCACGCCGGCTCCGAAATCGTCCGCCAGAAGCTCTCCTTCGTGTACGCGCACCTCCATCGCCTCGACCTCTTCCCGATCGAGCTCGACCGGATGCGCCCCCTCGGCCTCGTAGCGGGCGAGGACGTCCGGCGGCAGCTTCCCGGAGTGGACCAGTACGTCGGTCACGACAGGCCCGGCATGTTCGGCTATGGCCCGCAGGTGGTCGGAGACGGTGAACCCGGACGTCTCTCCGGGCTGGGTCATGACGTTCGCCACGTAGATCACGGGGCCTCCGAAGCCCGCGAGCGCCGCCCGCACCCCCACGCCGAGCAGCGCGGGGATCGTGCTGGTGAAGAGGCTGCCGGCGCTGAGGACCACCACGTCGGCCTGAGAGACGGCCTCGATGGCCCCCTCCGGGGCCGGGGCCTCCGGTTCGACCCACACGCGCGAGATGCGCTTGCCGACCTCGCGCACCACGGATTCTCCGCGCACCACGGAGCCATCCTCGTAACGGACGAAGAGGGTGAGCGGCAGGGCCGCCGCCGGGTAGACCCGTCCCTTCGCCCGCAGGAAGTGGGCCGCCTGCTCGACCCCTTCGCAGAATCCCCCGGCCATGTCCGTGAGGGCGGCGATGATGATGTTGCCCACGCTGTGGTCCCGGAGATCCCGGCCGCCCTCGAAGCGGTAGTTGAAGACCTCCGCGAGCCACCTGCGCTCGGCGAGCGCGACCAGGCAGTTGCGCACGTCCCCCGGAGGAGCCACGCCGAGCTCATCCCGGATCCTGCCGCTCGAGCCCCCGTCGTCGGCGACCGTGACGACGGCCGTGAGATCGCCTACCAGATCCTTGAGACCGCGCAGGAGCACCGGCAACCCCGTCCCGCCGCCGAAGGCGACAACCCTGAGATCAGCCGCTCTCTCCACACCACCAGTATAACCGCCAGCGTTAGCCTCTCCCGTGCGGCTCGTCGTAGTCGATGATCGGGCCCTTCGGGACGATGCAGGTGGGGTTTACGTGCGGGTGGCTCGTGTAGTAGTGCTCTTTTATGTGGTCGAGGTGGCAGGTCTCCCTGACGCCGGGGTGCTGGTAGATGTCCCGGGTGTAGCCCCAGAGGTTCGGGTAGTCCCGCAAGCGCCTGAGGTTGCACTTGAAGTGGTAGTGGTAGACCGGGTCGAAGCGGTAGAGGGTCGTGAACATGCAGATGTCCGCCTCGGTGAGGCGATCTCCACACAGGTAGCGCCGCCCGGAGAGGACCTCCTCCCAGTGATCCAGGGCCTCGAAGAGCTCCGTGACCGCCTCCTCGTAGGCCTTTTGGGTCGCGGCGAAGCCGGCCCGGTAGACGCCGTTGTTTATCGGTTCGTAGATGGCGTCTATGGTCGCGTCTATCTCCTCGCGCAGCTCCTTGGGGCAGAGGTCGACGTCGTTCTTCGCGAACTCCCCGAACTCGGTGTCGAGCATGCGCAGGATCTCGCGCGACTCGTTGTTGACTATCGTGCGCCGCTCCTTGTCCCACAGGACGGGCGTGGAGCATCGCCCGGTGTAGTGCGGGTCGGCGAGGGCGTAGATCTCGTGCAGGTAGCGGGCGCCGTTGACGGTGTCGGGGATGCGGCCCGGTCCCTCGGTGAACTCCCAGCCCATCTCGCCCATGTGCGGGTCGACGACGGAGATGGAGATCGCATCCTCGAGCCCCTTGAGGGAGCGGATGATCGCCGTGCGGTGCGCCCAGGGACAGGCCCAGGCGATGTAGAGGTGGTAACGTCCGCTCTCGGCGGGGAAGCCGCTCGAACCGTCGGCGGTGATCCTGCCGCGAAAGCTCGTCTCGGGCCGGATGAAGCGGCCCCCCTCGTCCTGCTCCTGCCTCTCGGTCTTCCAGACCCCCTCTACCATCATGCCCGGTGCCAACCGTGCCTCCTTCCAGCGTAATCTCCCGGCCAACCGATTCTAACCGTCAGACCGCGGGAGGTCGCGGTGACGGACGAAGAGGTCGATGCGGGGACACGAGGAGAGCCGGCGGGCGAGTTCCTCGACGATCGCCACGGAGCGGTGCCGCCCCCCCGTGCACCCCACCCCGAGCGTGAAGTAGGCCTTGCCCTCCGCCAGGTAGCGCGGTACGAGGAAGGAGAGCAACCCTTCGGTCCGCTCCAGAAACTCCCGGGCATCCCCGGATGAGAGCACCGCGTCCCTCACCGGCTCGTCGCGACCGGTGAGGGGCCTCAGGGCGGGGTCGTAGTAGGGATTGGGCAGGAACCTCACGTCGAGCAGCATGTCCACGTCCAGGGGAGTTCCGTTCTTGAAGCCGAAAGAGACGAGGCTCACCGCCAGCCGACCGGCATGGGATCGGGCCAGCGCGTCGAAACGCCCGCGCAACTCGGCCGGAGAGAGCGAAGAGGTGTCCACCACGACGTCGGCGAGCTCCCGCAAGGGGGCGAGGTCGCGGCGTTCGGCCCGGATCGCCGACGGGACGTCACCGTCCCGCGCGACGGGGTGCGGCCGGCGGCTCTCCTTGTAGCGCCGGACGATGGTCGGCTCGTCGGCTTCGACGAAGATGAGCCGGCTCTCCCACCTCCTCCGGACGCGAAGCTCGTTCAACACCCCTTCAAGACCGCCGCCGAAGTAGCGACGCCCCCGGATGTCCGCGACCACCGCGAGCTTCTCCGGTCCCTCCTCACGCCCCTCGACGGCATCGACGAACGCAGGGATCAAGGCGGGAGGCAGGTTGTCCACGCAGAAGTATCCCGCGTCCTCGAAGGCCTTCAGGGCTCCGGTCTTCCCCGCCCCGGAGAGGCCGGTGATGACGACGACCCGGCGCTCTCGATCGGGCGAGGGTTCCTCTGCTTCTCCTCCTGCGGCGTACACTCCGCGCACCTTACCTTCCGGGCGACCGGCCACCTCGCAGAGGTTAGCACCGCCCCCCCGGCCCCTCAACGGTGGAGCCGGGCGTGTATCTCCCGCGCCACCCGGCCGGGGATGCCGGGGACCGACTCCAGCTCCTCCAGGGAGGCGTCCATGAAGGCCTCGGGGGTTCCAAAATGCTCGAGCAGCCTCTTCTTGCGCGCCGGGCCTACGCCGGGGAGCTCGTCGAGGATAGAGGCGGTCATCCGCCTCCCACGCAGGCTGCGGTGGTAGGTGTTGGCAAAGCGGTGGGCCTCGTCGCGTACCCGCTGCAGAAGGTGGAGCTCGGGGGAATCACGCCCGAGCAGGACCGGAGCCGGTCTTCCGGGCTCGAAGACCTCCTCCTCCCGCTTGGCGAGCGCCCGCAACGGGATGTCCGGCAGTTCGTCCCCAACGCCCATCTCCTCCAACACCGGCGCGACCGCCGAGAGCTGCCCCTTGCCGCCGTCGAGGAGCATCAGGTCCGGCGCCGGGGAGAACTTCTCGTCCCCCTCCCTCAGGCGGGCGAGCCGCCGCCTTATCACCTCGGCCATGCTCGCGAAGTCGTCTGATCCCTCGACGGTCTTTATCCTGAACCGGCGGTACTGGTCCTTCGCCGGGCGACCGCCCTGGAAGACGACCATCGAGGCGACCGAGTCGGTGCCCATCGTGTTGGAGATGTCGTAGCACTCGATGCGCACGGGGAGCTTCGGGAGGGCGAGCTCCTCCTGCAACCGCTCGAGCGTGGAGGCGATGCGGCTGCGGCGCGCCTCCTCGAGCGCGCGCTCGTGCTCGAGTCCGGCCTCGGCGTTCTTCATCGCGAGCTCGAGCACCCGCCGTTTGTCTCCGCGCCGGGGACGGTGCACGTCGACCCGGCCGCCCCGCAGGGAGGAGAGGTGCTCCGCGAGCGGCTCCAGCCCGGCGTCCGCCGGGACGAGCACCTCGCGGGGGACGGCGGCGTTCTCGTAGTACTGGGGGACGAACTGCAGGACGATCGATCCTTCTCCCACCTCGCCGTAGTTGTCCAGCAGGAAGGAGTCGCGGTTCACGATCTGCCCGCCGCGCACGGCGAAGACCTGCACGCAGGCCGACTCTCCCTCGGCATGGACCCCGAAGGCGTCGAAGGAGCCCTCCGAGGCGAGCGTCGCCTGCTGCCGGTCGCGCACGTGACGGAGCGCGGAGAGCTCGTCGCGCAGCTTCGCCGCCCGTTCGAAGTCCATCCGGGAAGCAGCCTCGCGCATCGCTTCCTCCCGCTCACGGATCAGACCATCCACCCGCCCTTCGAGGAAGGCGATCACCTCGTCTATGATGCGGGCGTACTCCTCCTTCGAGATCGCTCCTATACAGGGGGCGGACGAGCGCCCGATGTGGTAGTTCAGGCAGGGCACGCCGCTTTTGCGCCCGGGCTTCGCGCCGCGGCACTTGCGGAACGGGAAGGTCTTGTTCAGGACGTCGAGGGTGGCGTGGACGCTCCCCGCGCTCGGGAACGGGCCGAAGTAGCGGTGGCGCGGGTCGTGGGCCGAGCGGGTGGCGAAGACACGCGGGTACTCGTCGCCGGTGGTGACGACGATGTACGGGTAGCTCTTGTCGTCGCGCAAGGAGGCGTTGAAGCGCGGCCGGTGGCGCTTTATGAGGTTGGACTCCAGCACGAGCGCCTCGGTCTCACCGCGGGTCGTGATGAAGTCTATCCGCCGCACGCGGGAGCGCAGCTCGGCCACCTTGGGCCTGCCGTCTCCCGAGCGGGTGAAGTAGCTCGCCACCCGGCTGCGGATGTTCCTGGCTTTCCCGACGTAGAGGATCTTCCCTTCGGCATCCCTGAAGATGTAGACACCGGGTGTGGTGGGTAGATGCGAGCGATCGGGGAATACCTCGTCCTCTGGCATACGAAAGAGATTATACCTCCGGGCCGGGCGTCACCCTTGCTAGGGTGCCTCCCTGCCCCCGGCCCGGGCGTAGCCGTAGCCCATCACCCACCCGGCCAGGGCGCAAGAGATGGTGGAGACCGCGAGCCCGGCGACGGCGAGGAGGCTCGGGGCGAGGGCGAGGCTCGCCAGGCCGGGCAGGACGGCGAACAGGGCGGCGAACAGCAGCGCCCGCTCCCGGGTACGGGTTCCGGTGCGGGGGAGGACGGCGACGAAGAGCAGCGCGACGGAGACTAGAGAGAGCGCTATGAACCCGTAGAGCAGGGCTCCCGCGTGCAACCCGACGAAGACGACGCTGGAAGAGAGCTCCCGCCGCTCCTGCAGGCCCATCGCGTTCATGACCCAGGATACGAGCAGGAAACAGGCCCACCCGAGCACGGCTCCGCCCGCCGCCCCGGCCCTCCCGGCGGCCCGGGCGTCGGTCTTCTGCGTGCGCGCGCCCACCGCCGCGGCCAGGAAGGTGCCCGGCACGATGAACACGAAACCGTAGAGGTCGACGATCGAGAGGACGACCCGGTATACCTCCCGCTCACCGGCGTAGCGGAAGGGCACGGAGAGCAGGAAGGCCGCCGCGAGCAGCACGAGTATCGCGGTGTAGAACCAGCTCACGCAACCGAAGGCCCGCCGGTGGGAGGAGCGAAGACCTGCCTCCTCACCGCGTTTTCCGGAAGCCAGCCGCTCCTCAGACGGCATACCGCTCCCTGTGGCCCTCGAAGTGCGAGAGCACGACCGGGACGACCTCTGTGATCCGCCGGGGAGCGGGGATGCCGCTCGCCAGCACGAAGACGCTCGAATCGGAGGCGTGCAGCGATCCGTGGTCGCTCGCGTCGTGGAAGCTGCGGGCCACTTCGCCGAACGTGTATCCAGGCGCCGCAGAGAGGACCACGTCCCCGCAACGGGGCGAGCGGAGCGCCCCCCAGAGCCTCTCCAGGGCGTCGGGGTAGTCGCCGTAAGAGATCGCCACTTCGCCGACCTCGATGTCGAGCACGCCGGGCTCCCCCTCCAGCCTCCAGCAGCCCCCGTAAGGATCGAGCAGGCCCCCGCCGGGCCTGAACCTAAGGTCTCCACCCGGCTTGCGCACCCTCACCCACCCGTTCTCCATCCAGGCGGCGAGATCCACGCCGCGGCGCCCCATCAAGACGTCGACCACCCCCTCCACCGGAAGCTCCTCGCGCAGGTACAGCATCGCCGAGCGCCCTCCCGGCACCGCGACGACATCGCGTCTAGGCGTCAGCCTCGCCCGGGCACCTATGGAGACCCTGTATCCCGGAATCCAGCGCAGGTCTACGTAGCGGCTCTCGGGCAGGAGGGGGTCGTGCCCGTGGTCGGAGAGGGCGAGGATGGCGTACTCGTCGAGCAACCGCTCCAGCCCACCTCCGGCCTCGAAGACGCGCGCGACGTATCCGTCGAGCTGCGCGACGTAGCGCCGCTGCGCGGCGAGCCCCTTGTGGTGGGCGATCTTGTCCCCCCGGAAGAAGTAGAGCAGCGTGAAGGGCGTGGCCCGCTCCCGGATCAGCATCGCCCCCACCTCGGAGGCGTACTCGTCGTTTATCCCGACCGAGCGCAGGAGGCCGCCGCTCCCCCTGAGGCCGTTGGCCTTCGTCTGGCGGGTGTAGAAGAGATCCCCGAGGTAGTACTCCTTGGGTCCGCGCACGGCCTGCCCCAGGTAACGCCCGCCCCGGCTCGCGTACCCGTCGATGACCTTCGAGCGCACCGGGTGCTCGTGCGGGCCGCGTCGGATCGGGAAGTTCACGCACGATCCGTCCACGCCACGCTCGTGCAGCCGCTCGAAGATCGTCGGCACGAGCAGATCGTCCCGGTTCAGGCGGTAGACGTTGTTGTGGAAGACCTTTATCGGACCGCTGCGGATGACCGTCTCGGTCATCGCCCCGTAGACGATGAGCCTCCCCTCCTCCCGATCGTACCAGGCATGCCCGAGTATGCCGCTCTGCGCCGGCGGACATCCGGTCGCTATGGCCGCGGTCGCCGCAGGGGTGATGCTGGGGAAGACCGAGACCCCGTCCCACACGGCCTCCCCCGCCCGCGCGAGCGCTCCCAGGGCAGGGGCCGCCCCGTCCTCGATGGCATCCCGGAGCACGTCCGGCCGGATGCCGTCGAGCACCAGCAGCAGCACGGGCTTCGCCACGGATCTGTCGGTCGGCAGGCTCAAACCTTACCTATTTTAGCCGCAATCCAGGCATCGGGGGTGATCTCTACCGCAAAACGCCCCCTGTGGGATATTTGCGGCGGCAGATATCGATGCCCTAAAATGGTTGGAAATCGTTGCGGGCCATCGGGGAGAAAGGAGTTGCATGTCATCCTCACACAGCAGGGAATGGGAGGCTTCGGACAGGAAACTCAGGAGGGAACTAGGGGTACAACAGCTCTTCTTCATCTCTTTCGGAAGCATCATAGGCAGCGGCTGGCTCTTCGCGACCATGCGCGCGAGCGCGGTCACCGGCCCTTCGGCGATCATCTCCTGGATCATCGGCGGGATACTGGTCTGTTTCATCGCGCTAAACTACGCTGAAGTTTCGTGCATGCTTCCGCGCAGCGGCGCGGTGGTGCGTTATCCACACCTATCCCACGGCGGGTTCCTGGGCTTCATCATGGCCTGGGCGTTCCTGCTGGCGACCGTCTCGGTGACCGGGGTAGAGGCCGAGGCGGCCGTCCAGTACGCGGCATCCTACGCGACGGACATGCACCTGACCACCACCTCGAACGGGGTCACCATCCTCACCGGTCTCGGCCTGGTCTTCGCGATCTTCCTGATGTTCGTCTTCTTCCTCATCAACTTCTTCGGGGTCAAGTTCTTCGGTGAGTTCAACCGGTGGGTGACCTGGTGGAAGTTCGCCATCCCGGTGATCACGTTCGTGTTGCTCTTCTTCGCGTTCAAGGGATCCAACTTCACCTCCTACGGAGGATTCGCCCCGCTGGGCGGGGGCGCGGTCTTCAACGCGGTGGCGGTCTCGGGCATCGTGTTCTCGTACTTCGGGTTCCGGCAGGGTCTGGACTTCGGCGGCGAGGCGCGCAACCCCCAGCGTGACATACCGCTGGCCACCATCGGCTCGGTGGTCGTCGCCGCAGCCATCTACGTCCTGCTGCAGATAGCTTTCCTCGGAGCGCTGGACTGGAACGCTGCCGGGGTACACCCCGGAGACTGGGCCGCGCTCTCGACGAGCAAGTGGGCCGACGGACCGCTCTACCACGCGTTGAACGCCGCCGGGATAGCGCTCCTGGCGTACTTCGCGTACGTGCTTCTGGCCGACGCGATCATATCCCCCTCCGGGACGGGGCTCATCTACATGGGAGCCTCCACCCGGGTCTTCTACGGGATGGGCATGCATCGCGACCTGCCGGGTGGCCTGACGAAAGTGAGCGAGCGGTACCGGATACCGTGGGTCGCTCTCGTCGCCTCGCTGATAGTCGGCAGCTTCTTCCTCATCCCGTACTCCGGGTGGGCGCTGCTGGTCGAGTTCATAACCTCGGCGACGGTGCTGACCTTCGTCATGGGCAGCCTGCAGCTACAGGTGATGCGGCGCACCGCGCCGGACCTCGAGAGGCCGTTCTACCTCAAGGGAGCCTGGCTACTCTCCCCCCTCGGGTTCCTCTCGGGCAGCATGATCTTCTACTGGGCCGGCTTCGACAGCCTGAAGGGCGTGGTCGCCTCGGTCCTGATCGGGCTGTGCCTCTACGCTTTCTTCCAGGCTCCGGCCCGGGGACGGTTCAGCAGCGGCACCGGGCTCGCCATAGGCATACCGTACCTGGCCATCTTCGCCGCCACCCAGTACTTCGGGCCCCTGTTCGCGAACTCCATGCCGTTCCTGCTGTACTGGGCGCTCACCTCGGCCGAGGTCCTGGGGTTCGCCGGGCTGGTGTGGCGCGTCACCAGCCACAAGCGCGAGGTGCATGCCGCCTGGTGGCTGATGTTCATGGTGCTCACGCTATATCTGCTCTCCTACTACGGCTCCTACGGAGACCTGAAGTCCCCGCTCATCCCCTTCCCGTGGGATAACTTGATCGCGCTGGGCATCGGTCTGATCTCCTACTACTGGGGCGTGGCCTCGGGCTACCAGACCGAAGAGATGAAGGAGCTAAACGAGTCCGGCACCGGCCTCGTCACCCCCGAGGAAGAGGAGATGGAGGAGAGGCTCGGAGGTGGTATGGCGTAGAGAAATCCCCACAGCGCGGCAACGAGGAAGGGGGCCGGTACCGGCCCCCTTCCTCGTCTCTCACGGAGTACCGACTGCGTTCCCGGAAGGAACCTGGACGGATCCCTGCCCACCTCCGGAGGGCATCGCCCCGTTCCCGGAAGGGGCTGCCTGCTGGTTGCCGCCGGAGGGTGTTACCGGCTGCTGCGCTCCTCCCGCCGGGGCGGACTGCTGGTTGCCGCCGGAGGGTGCAGCGGACTGCTGATTGCCGCCCGAAGGCTGCGCGGGGTTGTTCTGCGAGCCGTTGGCCGGAGCGCTCTGCACGTTGGAGGGGGTCCCTCCGGAAGGCGCGGGAGAACTCGGGCTCTGCTGCTGAACCGCGGGGGCTCCGCTCGAGCCGCTGCTCGTAACGGTCCCGCTGCCCGTCACCTTAGCACCGCCGCCGAAGATCGAAAGCCCCGTGCTCGTCGCCTTCTCGGTGGTGCCTCCCGCGGTGGTCACGACCGGGCAGTTGCCCCAGATCTTGCAGGAGAGGCTCTTGCCGAACGAAGCCTCGGTCGCGGTGATGATAGCGAGGCCCACGACGAAGGTGAGCACGGCGGCGAACACGATGCGGACCACGATCGCCTTCCTGCGGTAGCCGGGCATCAAAGAGAACCACCTGAGCGCCTCCCCGAATCGCCCCACGCTCCGCAGAGGGCTGAAGCCGCCCTTCCTCACGTTCCGCGTCTGAAGGCCGCTGCCGAGCCGCCGCACCTTCGAGTGTGCCGCTTCGAGGTGGGCCTTCACGATCGACGAGACTGAGATGATGATCATGGAGGTCAACGCAGCCCCGCCGATGGTGCCCGCGACACCGAACTTCGAAGTGACCGCCGCCGCGGTCGCCGAGGCTATCCCCCCGGCGATTATCGCGCTGCCGCTCACGACCTCCGATAGCTTCCTGCTCTCGCTCATGGCGGACAAAACATATCAGCAGGGGGGCGTGCTTTCAAAGGCGGAGACGGGGTTTTTGGTAACGATTTCGTAACGCTTTGTGACGGATGTCAACTTGCGGCCGCGACGTCCGGCAAAAGTTCGCGCAGAAAGCGCCCGGTGTGCGAACCCTCGACGCGGGCGACCTCTTCCGGGGTACCGACGGCGACCACCTCTCCCCCTTCGTCACCGCCCTCGGGACCGAGGTCTATGAGATAGTCCGCACAGCGGATCACGTCGAGGTTGTGCTCGATGACGATGACGGTGTTGCCGGCGTCCACGAGCCGGTGCAGGATGTCGAGCAGCCGCTCGACGTCGGCGAAGTGCAGCCCCGTCGTCGGCTCGTCGAGGATGTAGAGGGTCTTTCCGGTGGCCTTCTTCCCGAGCTCGCTCGCGAGCTTCACCCGCTGGGCCTCGCCGCCGGAGAGCGTGGTGGCGGGCTGGCCGAGCCGGATGTACCCGAGCCCGACGTCGCGCAGGGTCTGCAGCCGGCGCGATATCGCGGGCACCGCATCGAAGAACCCGCACGCCTCGTCCACGGTCATCTCGAGCACGTCGGCGATGGAGCGCCCCTTGTAGGTGACGCGCAGGGTCTCGGCGTTGTAGCGGCGGCCCTTGCACACCTCGCACGGGACGTAGACGTCGGGGAGGAAGTGCATCTCGATACGGATCTGACCGTCCCCCCGGCACGCCTCGCACCGCCCCCCCTTGACGTTGAAGCTGAACCGCCCGGGCTTGTAGCCCCGGATCTTCGCCTCCGGCGTGGCGGCGAAAAGCTGCCGGATGTGGTCGAAGACCTTGGTGTAGGTCGCGGGGTTCGAGCGCGGCGTCCGGCCGATCGGGCTCTGGTCTATGTCCACGACCTTGTCTATCCTTTCGACCCCCTTGAGGCCCGCGTGCCGTCCGGGGCGGTGCTTGCCCCGGTTGACCTGGTTGGCGAGGGCCTTGTAGAGGATCTCGTTCACCAGCGTGCTCTTGCCCGAGCCCGAGACGCCCGTCACGCACGTGAGGACGCCGAGCGGGAAATCGACGTCTATCCCTTTGAGGTTGAACTCCCTCGCCCCGAGCAGCGTGACGTACCCCTTCGGCTTTCTCCTCTCTCCGGGCGGCTCTATCCGGCGCCGTCCGGAGAGGTAGTCGCCGGTGATCGAACGCGGCTCGGCGACGATGTCCTCGACCTTTCCCTGCGCGACGATCTCCCCACCGTGCACCCCGGCCCCGGGTCCGACGTCGACGATGTGGTCCGCGGTCCTTATGGTCTCCTCGTCGTGCTCGACCACGATCAGGGTGTTGCCGAGGTCGCGCAGGCGCTCGAGGGTGGCGAGCAGCTTGCGGTTGTCGCGCTGGTGCAGCCCGATGGAGGGCTCGTCGAGCACGTACAGCACCCCGACGAGGCCGCTCCCGACCTGCGAGGCGAGCCGTATCCTCTGCGCCTCACCACCGGAGAGCGTCCCGGCCGAGCGGGAGAGCGTCAGGTACCCGAGCCCGACGTCGACCATGAACCCGAGCCTCTCCTTTATCTCCCTGACGACCCGCTCGGCGATCATCCACTCCCTCGGGGTGAACTCGACCCCGTCGAGGAATTCGAGCGCCTCGGTCACGCTCATCCGGGTCAGCTCGTAGATGTTCTTGCCCCCGACGGTCACGGCGAGCGCCTCGGGCCTGAGGCGCGCCCCTTTGCACTTCGGGCAGGGGACGTGGCTCATGTACTCCTCTATCCTCTCCCTGCGGTACTCGGAGTCGGTCTCCGCGTAGCGGCGCTCCAGGTTGCCTATGACCCCTTCGAACCGGGTCGTGTACTGGCGTCTTCTGCCGTAGCGGTTGGTGTAGGAGACGTGGATGCGCCCGTCCCCGGTCCCGTAGAGGACGAGCCGCTTGTGCTCCTCGGGCAGCTCGCGCCAGGGCCTTCCCAGGTCCACCCCGTACTCCTCGGAGAGGCCGGAGAGGACGCTCGCGTAGTACTCGCTCGAGGAGTTGGCCCAGGGAGCTATCGCCCCCTCTTCGATGCTCAGGTCCTCGTTAGGGACCACCAGTTCCGGGTCTATCTCGAGCCGGCTCCCGAGCCCGTCGCAGCGGTCGCAGGCCCCATGCGGGCTGTTGAACGAGAAGGTGCGCGGCTGTATCTCGGCGATCGAAGCCCCGCAGTTGGTACAGGTGAAGTTCTCCGAGAAGAGCATCCTCTCCCCTACCGAACCGTCGCGCTCGACGGTCTCTATCTGCACGAGCCCCTCCGCGAGCCCGAGCGCGGTCTCGATAGAGTCGGTCAGGCGCCGCTCGATCCCCTCGCGCACCACCAGCCGGTCCACGACAACCTCGATGTCGTGTCGGCGGTTCTTGTCCAGCTCCAGCTCGACCGGCAGCTCGTGTAGCTCGCCGTCCACCCGCACCCGGGCGTATCCGTCCTCCGCGAGCTCCCTGAAGAGCCTGCCGTATTCCCCCTTGCGCCCCCGCACCACCGGCGCCAAGACCATGAAGCGCGTCCTCTCCGGGAGGGCCAGGACCTGCTCGACCATCTGCTGCGGGGTCGAGCGGGCCACGGGGAAACCGCAGACGTGACAGTGCGGCCGCCCGGCTCTCGCGTAGAGGAGCCTGAGGTAGTCGTAGATCTCGGTGACCGTCGCCACCGTCGAGCGGGGGTTGTTGGAGGTCGTCTTCTGGTCTATCGAGACGGCCGGGGAGAGACCCTCTATGTGGTCCACGTCGGGTTTGTCCATCTGGCCGAGGAACTGCCGGGCGTAGGCCGAGAGGCTCTCGACGTATCGCCGCTGGCCCTCGGCGTAGATGGTGTCGAACGCGAGCGAGGATTTCCCGCTGCCCGAGAGGCCGGTCACCACGATGAGACGGTCCCGCGGCAGCGAGACCGTCACCTCTTTGAGGTTGTGCTCGCGCGCCCCGCGGACCACTATGTGGCTCTCTGCGATCTCCGCCTCCTCGTCTTCCGGAAAAACCCCGGCAAGTATACGGCCTCCTTTGTGGAGGCCAAAGCACGCAAAATCCATTTCTCCTGATTTTAGCACCGGGGTACATACCCCCGCCCGCCACCATCCCACCCCGGAGAATACCGCAGCGTTCACCGGTCACTTTTCTTTACAATGGGCTACCAAAGATTTGCAATCCGGTGCAATAATGGAGCTTCCTGGTGCATCTCGTATATATTTACGTCGTCATGAAGATCACTCACTGCACCGAAGGGTGAGCGGTGGACCTCGGGGAATTCACGCGGTCTCTCACGGAGCGGCTCGGGGGCCGCTGTCTGGCGGACGGAGAACCGGAGAAGCCGCTCTCCGGGATAGCCCTCGAAGACGAGACGGACGGCTGGCTCTCACCGGGAGAGGCCGCCGTAGTCTGGCGCGGCGGTCTCGACGAGGATCTTCTCGTCCGGCTGAGGCGGGAAGGGTGCCCGGCCGTGGTCTGGCGCACGAAAAAAGACCCCCCGGAAGAATACGCCTCCGTTGCGAGCTCGCTCGGGCTCGCCCTCATCACGCTCCCTCCCGAAGTGCCGTTGCGCAGTCTGATGGAGCTCTTCCCGGCCCCGGAGGAGTCGCTCCTCCTCTCCCACCAGGTAGGGAAGGATCTCGTCGGGCGCATCGGCGACGGCTCCTCGGTCCAGGACGTGGCGGAGAGGATCTCGAAGCTGCTGGGAAGAGACGTCGTGGTCGAGGATCCGGTGGGGCGTCTGATCTGGGGCGAAGGCACCCCCCTGCGCGCCGCGCTCGACCGGCTGGACCTGAGGGCCTCCAGGAGTTCCGGTGTGGCGGAGACCAGGAGGGAGCGCCGGGACCGCTACGCCCGGCTGCCGGACGGCTTCTTCTCGATACCTCTGGAGCGGTGGCGGGTGGGAGAAGAGGAGTTTCACTGGGTCCCCGTGGGCAGGGAGAAGCCCATGGGCTACCTGTGGGTCGACCTCTCGCAGAAACCCCTGCTATCCGAAGACGTGATCGTGCTCTACTGGGCCCGCCTCGTGCTGGAGGGGGAGCTGAGCAAGGAGCGTGTCCGGCTCGAAACCGAGCTCGGCGTTCGGGGCGATTTCATGGACGATCTGGTCGACGGGCACTACGGATCGGTCGATATCCTGCTGCAGCGGGCGCGCTACCTGGGTGCGGATCTCTCCGAGGGAGCGCTCACCGTCATCTTCGACATCGACGAATTCGCCGAATACCTGGAACGCCGCCGGCTCGGGGAGTCCTCCATCCAGGAGCTCAAGCGGAGGCTCGCGGAAGCCGTGCGACTGCAGAGCCGGCAACTCTTCTCCAACTTCCTGCTCGGCCCGCGCTCGGACAACGTCATCCTCCTGATAGGGCCCAACAGCAAAGGGGGTTCCGAGGAGGTCGTCGAACGGGCCCCGGAACTCGCCTCGCGCGTGCAGCGCTACGTGAAAGGACTCCTCCCGGAGCTCACCATCTCGGTCGGCATCGGACGCTACGCCAAAGACCCCAAGGATCTGCCAGAGGCGTACTCCGAGGCCGAGGTAGCGCTCGAGATCGGACACCGCATCCATGGACCCTCCGCCATCTCGACCTTCGAGAGCACCGGCACCTACAAGCTGCTCTTCCGGGTGCTGCAGGAGGATCCGGAAGAGATAGAGTCGTTCTACAGGGACACGCTGGAACCGGTCGTCGCCTACGACTCCCGCTACGGAACCGAGCTGGTCAACACCCTGATCACGTACCTCAAGAACGACGCCTCGATGGCGAAGACCGCCTCCGAGATCTTCGCCCACCGGCACACGATCCGCTACCGGCTGGAGCGGATAAGGGAGCTCACCGGCCTGGACGTGGACAAGAGCGAGGACCGCGAGCAGCTCACGCTCGGGATAAAGGCGATGCAGCTCCTCGGTCGCCACCCGGAGCAGACCTCCAGCTTCTCCGACCGTTAGGCTCTCTGCCCGTACCGCGGAACGTGGATCCTCCGTTCGTGGGCGGACATCGCGCCTGTACGCCGTGCACAAAACATCCCGCCCGCGTGTGCCGCCTGTTTGGACATCGGGCTAAAGACTTCCCCCACATAGCGGGGATAACCTGTATCCGGGCAGGCAGAACCACTCACCCAGGAGGAAGAGACGTGCGACGAACAGGCCTCACAATCGCCGTAATACTCGCGCTGGTAATGTTGTTGCCGCAGGCGGCCTTCGCGAAGACGACGATCGCAGATGTCAAGGTCGCGGTGGACACCGTGTGGGTGATCGTGACCGCGTGTCTGGTGCTATTCATGCAGGCCGGGTTCGCGATGCTCGAGGTCGGCTTCTCCCGGATGAAGAACGTAGGGAGCGTGGTCGCCAAGATCCTGGCGAACATGGGCATCGGGCTCGTCGTGTTCTGGGCGTTCGGTTTCGCGATCGCGTTCGGTACCGGAAACGCCGTCTTTGGCACCGAGGGATGGTTCACGAGCGCGGCACCGGGCGAGGTGGACAAAGTCTTCGCCGGGCTCTCCTGGACCGAGGTGCCGCTCGGCGCCAAGTTCCTCTTCGAGGTGGCCTTCGCGCTCGTCTCGTTGGCCATCGTGTGGGGCACGATGCTCGAGCGGACCAAGTTCGCCGTCTACTGCGTCTTCGCGGTGGTCTTCGCCGGGTTCATCTACCCGACGGTGGGGCACTGGATCTGGGGTGGCGGCTGGCTCTCGGGGCTCGGGATGCAGGACTTCGCCGGCTCGACGGTCGTCCACCTGCAGGGCGCGGTCGCCGCGCTCGCCGGGACGCTGTTGCTCGGCCCCCGTCTCGGCAAGTACGACGACGAGGGACGTCCACGCACCATCCCCGGCCACAACATGCCGCTCGCGGTCCTCGGCGTGATCATACTCTGGATCGGCTGGTGGGGTTTCAACCCCGGCTCGACGATGGCGGCCGTCGGCGCGCCCTTCGCCTACATCGCGCTCACGACCAACCTGGCCGCCGGGGCCGGTGTCCTCGGGGCTATGGTGGCGAGCTACCTGCACCGCCGGATAATCGACGTCGGGATGCTCGGCAACGGCGCGCTCGCCGCGCTGGTCGCGATAACCGCCTCGTGCGCCTTCGTCGCGCCCTGGGCCTCGATCGTCATCGGCTTCGTCGCCGCGGTGGTCATGTACGCCACCTACATCTTCGTGGAGCGCCTCCGGGTGGACGACCCGCTCGGCGCGATCGCTTCCCACGGCATGGGCGGCGTCTGGGGGACGCTCTCCACGGGCCTCTTCGCGACCCCGCAGCTCGTCAAGGAGATCGGGGTGGGGGCTCCGGGGCTGTTCTACGGCGGCGGGCTGCACCAGCTGGGCGTACAGGCGCTCGGGATACTCGCGGCCGGCGGTTTCACGTTCGCAACCTCCTACATCGTCTTCGCGATCCTCAAGGCGACGATCGGCCTCAGGGTCAAGCCCCACCAGGAGCTCGACGGTCTGGACGTGAGCGAGCACGGGGTCTACGGTTACGCGGAATCCCTGGTCGCGACGGACGAGTACCGGGAAGCAGTCACCCTCGATTCCGGTGGACGGGAGGGCTAGAGCGGGGTGGCGGAGAAGCCCATGGCTCAGGCGGCGGCGCGAGGCAACACCATCGTCAACGTCTACGCCGACCGGGTCGAGATCGTGAGCGGCTGGCAGGGACAGCACACGGAGCGCATCCACCACCGCAGCATCGCCGACGTCCGGGTGCGCGGGCTCGTCAACTGCACCCTCACGATATCCACCAACGAAGGCCGCGTCTACCGGCTGGAGCACATGGCGCTCCCGGACGCCAACGAGATAAGGGCGGCCATCGGCCACCAGAAGCGCAAGGCCGGGCTGTACGGCTAGAGCAGCTCCTCCACCGGAACGCCGGAGGCGAGCTCCCGCTCCTCCCGCTCCCCGAGCGGGAGGAGCGGCGGTCTGAGCCGGGTCCACCCTTCCTCCCCGGTGGCCCGGTGCAGGAGCGCCTTGAGCGCCGGGATCGTCGGGTAACCCTCCATCGCCTTTCGCAGCGCGTCGAGATCCCTCTGTGCCCCTTCCGCGTCTTCACCGGCCTCGTGCAGATCGTAGACCCTGCGCGCGAGCCGGGAGTTCAGGTTGGCGGAGGCGGAGATGCACCCCACCCCACCGGCGCGCAGCGTACGCAGCAGGAACTCCTCGGAGCCGGCGAAGACCTCGAACCCGTCGAGCTCGCGACAGGTCCTCTCGATGCGCTCCCAGCGGCCCTCGCTGTCCTTGGTCCCGACGATCGTCTGCGGGTACGCTTCGTGCAGCCGGCGCATCAGCTCCAGGCTCAGCCCGACACCGGAGACCTGCGGGATGTGGTACAGGTAGACCCTGAGCCTCTCGTCCCCCACCCGCTCGACCAGTTCGGCGAAGAAGCGGAAGAGCCCCTCGTCGCCGGCGTCCTTGTAGTAGAAGGGGGGCAGGACCAGCACGCCGCCCGCACCGACCTCGATCGCTTTCTCGCACAGACGAACCGCGTCGGTGAGCGAGCATGAACCCGTGCCCGGCAGGAGCCTCTCGCCCGGCACGCCACCCTCGACGAGCGCCTCGAGCGCTTCCTCCCTCTCGGCCACCGAGAACGAGTTCCCCTCCCCCGTTGTCCCGAAGACGCTCACCCCGTGGCATCCGGCGTCGAGAAGCCTCAGGCAGTGGCGGACGAACGCCTCGTGGTCCGGGTCGAGGTGCTCGTCGAGCGGCGTCAGCACGGCGGTGAAGACCCCTCTGAGACCACCCTCCCTCTCTCGCTGCAATCCACACCTCCTGGCGATGGAAGACGTCCCTTCACGCTGATGGTAGCACCACTCGGAGAAGAAGGCCCGTTCCTAGGAAGCGGCTTCCTGCAGCTGGCGTTCGAGCTCCCGGATCTCGTCGCGCAGCTCCGCCGCCTGTTCGAACCTCAGCTCCTCGGCGGCCTCCATCATCTCGGCCTGCAGACGCGCGATGAGGTCGCGAAGTTCGTCCGGGTCGCGCGGAGCAGTAGGACGCTTCCTTCGCTGCGTCTTGTAGAGCCCCTTCGCCTCGGCGGCGATCAGGATGTCCGAGACGCCCTTCTTGATCGTCTGGGGCGTGATCCCGTGGCGTTCGTTGTACTCTGTCTGTATCTCCCGGCGGCGGTTGGTCTCGCCGATCGCCGCGCGCATCGCTTCGGTCTCTCTGTCCGCGTACATGATGACCCGCCCGTTCACGTTGCGCGCCGCCCGGCCTATGGTCTGGATGAGCGCCCGCTCGCCGCGCAGGAAACCCTCTTTGTCCGCATCCAGTATGGCCACGAGCGAGACCTCCGGCAGGTCGAGCCCCTCGCGCAGCAGGTTTATCCCGACGAGCACGTCGAACTCGCCGCTGCGCAGGCCACGGATGATCTGGATGCGCTCCAGCGTCTCGATATTCGCGTGCATGTAGCGGGCCCTCACCCCGTGCTCGAGGAGGTAGTCCGTGAGGTCCTCGGCCATCTTGATCGTGAGCGCGGTGACCAGGACCCGCTCGTCCCGCTCGACCCTCTTGTGGATCTCGTTCATCAGGTCGTCGATCTGACCCCGCGTCGGGCGGACCTCGACCTCGGGGTCGACGAGCCCGGTGGGGCGGATGATCTGCTCGACTATCTGGTCGCTGTTCTCGAGCTCGTAGGGGCCCGGGGTGGCCGAGACGAAGACGAGCTGGTTGGTCTTCAGGAGGAACTCCTCCCACCTCAGGGGCCGGTTGTCCAGCGCCGAGGGGAGCCGGAAGCCGTGCTCCACCAGCGTCTCCTTGCGGCTGCGATCGCCGTTGTACATCCCCCGGATCTGGGGCAGCGTGATGTGCGACTCGTCGACGAAGGTGACGTAGTCGTCGGGGAAGTAGTCGAGCAGGGTGTACGGCGTCGAGCCCGCGGGTCGGCCGTCGAGGTGCCGGGAGTAGTTCTCGATCCCGGAGCAGTAGCCGAGCTCGCGCAGCATCTCCAGGTCGTACTGGGTCCGCTGCCGGAGCCGGTAGGCCTCGAGCATCTTCCCCTCACGCTCGAGCTCGGCGTAGCGCTCCTCGAGCTCCTCCTCGATGCCCTTTATCGCGCGCTCGAGCTTCTCCTCGCCGGTGACGAAGTGGGTCGCCGGGTAGATCGTGAGCGTCTCCGGCTCGCGCAGCACCTCCCCGGTCAGCGGATCGACCTCGGCGATGCTCTCCACCTCGTCGCCGAAGAAGGAGATGCGGTAGACCGTGTCCTGGTAGGCCGGGTGTATCTCCAGCACGTCCCCCCGGACCCGGAAGTTGCCGCGGGAGAGCTGGTAGTCGTTGCGGGCGTACTGGATGCGCACGAGATCCCGCAGCACGTCGTCGAGGTCGTAGAAGCCGCCCCTCTCCAGCAGGACCATCTTCTGCCGGTACTCCTCCGGGCTCCCCAGGCCGTAGATCGCCGAGACGCTCGCCACCACGATCACGTCGCGCCGGGTGAAGAGCGCGCTGGTGGCCGAGTGCCTCAGGCGGTCTATGTCCTCGTTGATCTGGGCGTCCTTCTCGATGAAGGTGTCGGTCTGGGGGACGTAGGCCTCGGGCTGGTAGTAGTCGTAGTAGCTGACGAAGTACTCGACGGCGTTGTTCGGGAAGAACTCGGAGAACTCGCTCGCGAGCTGGGCCGCGAGCGTCTTGTTGTGCGCGATGACGAGCGAGGGCCGCCCGACCTTCTCGATGATGCGGGCCATCGTGTGCGTCTTGCCCGAGCCGGTCACCCCGAGCAACGTCTGCGCCCGCAGCCCGGATTCGAGCCCGGAAGCGAGCTTCTCTATGGCCTGCGGCTGGTCTCCGGTCGGCCGGTAGGCGCTGTTCACCCGGAAGCTGTTCTCTAGCTGGTTCTCCATGCGATCACACCCGAACCCGTCTCGTAGGACGCTGCGTCAAGAGATTATACGTCCGGCTCGGATCGTGACAGCGGCGAAAACTCTCCCACGTCCCTTGACCCTCACGCAACGTGAGGCTTTATCCTCCAGTGGCATGGAGAAGACCTGGAGGATAGGAGAGCTTGCCCGGAGCACCGGCCTCTCGGTGCGCACGCTGCGCCACTACGACGAGATCGGGCTGCTCCGCCCCGCCCGCAGAACAGAGTCCGGCTACCGGCTCTACGGCCCGGAGGACGTTCTCAGACTGCAGCGGATCCTCTCGCTCCGCTCGCTGGGGCTGCCCCTGAGCGAGGTCGCCCGCTGCCTGGACGATCCGGAGTTCACGGCGCTGCGGGTCGTCGAGCTGCACGCGGAACGGGTGAGGGAGGAGCTGCGCATCAAGGGGGCTCTGCTCGAGCGGCTGGAGCTGGTGGCAGAGAGGCTGCGCTCGTCCGGAGGGTCTTCCCCAGCAGAACTCGTGCAAACAGCGATGGAGGTGATCGAGATGTCGGAGAGGCTCGAGAGATACTACACCCCTGAGCAGCGGGAGTACCTCGAGAAGAGGGCCCGGGATCTCGGCCGGGAGAGGATCCGCCGGGTCGAGGAGGAATGGCCGCGCCTCATCGCGGAGGTCCGGGCCGAGATGGAGGCGGGGACCGACCCCCGGAGCGAGCGGGTGAGGGAGCTCGCCCGGCGCTGGAAGAAGCTGGTCGAGGAGTTCACCGGCGGCGACGAGGGGATCTCCCGCTCGCTCGGCAGGATGTGGGGCGAGGAGGAAGAGATACACGGCCACGACACCGCGCGGATGCGCGAGATGATCTCCTACATCTCGCGGGCGGAGGCCAGCGAGGATAAGCCCTAGCCGCCGCGCAGCTCGGGACCGTAGAGCCTGCGGTAGGTCTTCTGCGCGGCGAGCACGTTCCTCACGTAGTCGCGGGTCTCGGCATACGGGATCTGCCGGAGGCTGAACCCCGGACGCAGCCCCCACTGCGCGACCTTCCCCTCCCCGGAGTTGTAGGCGGCGAGCGCCAGACGCTCGTCCTGCGGATAGCGGTGCTCCAGATAGCTCAGATACCAGGTGCCCATCTCGATGTTGACCCCGGGATCCCGGTAATCCCCCCGTATGCCGCCGTGCTCGGCGATGAAGCGCGCCGTGGAGGGCATGATCTGCATCAGGCCGTAGGCCCCCTTCGAAGACTCCGAGTCGTGACCGAAGCGGCTCTCGGTGTAGATCACACCGGCCACGAGCGTGGGGTCGACGCCGAACTTCTGGCTCGCGGCGCGTATCTGCGGCGCGTACTCCAGAGGATGTGTCGCGCGTTCGAAGATCCCGTAGAGCCGGGGCCAGAAGACGGTGAGGGCGAGCAGCAACACGACGGCGAGCAGCACGCTCCTCCTCCTGCGCCGGGCCCTGCGTCTGGCCGCCCTGCGGCGTCCACCTCTGGTCGTGTAGACTACCGTCCCCGCCCTCCTCCGGACAGAAGACGCTCCCACACCTTCACGGCCTGCTCCCTGAGGCGCTCCATCCCGCCGTCGTTGTTCACGACGATGTCGGCCCGGCGAGCTTTCTCTTCAGCGCTGAGCTGCCTCGCCTCCACGGCTTCGAACTGCCTCTCGGGCATCCCCCTCTCCCGCGCCCACCCCAGCCGGCGCTCCCGGGGAGCGAGCACCGTCAGGGTGAAATCGAAGTCGGAGGCGTGTTTACCCTCGAAGAGCAGCGGCACCTCGGCCACGAAGAGCGGGGCGCGGCTGGCGGAGATCCTGCGCCCGACCTCACGCCAGACGAGCGGGTGGACCATCTCTTCCAGATCCTCGAGGGCCCGCCGGTCGCCGAAGACCTCCCGTCCGAGCGCCCGGCGGTCTATCCCCCGCTCCCCCCGCACGTGTTCCCCGAAGCGGCGTACGATCTTCTCGATCAGCTCCGCATCCGTGGCCATGAGATCGTGCACCACCCCGTCGGCCGAGATGGTCTCTGCCCCCAGCTCACCGAGCATCGCCACGAAGGTGCTCTTCCCGCAGGCCAGAGGGCCGGTGACGGCGAGCGTCACCGGCCCTCCCTCTTCCGACACACCCGGCCTCCCGGCGCTTACTCCCTCTCCAGATCCAGGTTGGAGAGCTGGTCGAAGGCACCAGCCGTACGCACGCCGGTGTCCCTGGGCCGGTCTCGGCGCGGACGGTCCTCACGCTCCTCGCGGCGCCGCTCCTCCTTCTCGGAGCGCTCGGGACGCAGCGAGAGCGAGAGCCGCCGGCGCTTCGGGTCGACGTCGATCACCCGCGCGTCCACCTCGTCGCCGCTGCGCACGATCTCGCCCGGCGTCTCCACGTGGTGGTCGGCGAGCTCGGAGATGTGGATCAGACCCTCCACCCCCTCGGCGACCTCGACGAACGCTCCGAAGGAGACGAGCTTGGTCACCCGGCCATGGATCGTCTGACCAACCTCGACCTGCTCGACGACCTCCTGCCAGGGATCCTTGCGGGTCTGCTTGAGGCCGAGCGAGATCCTCTCGCGCTCCTGATCCACCTCGAGCACCTTGACCTTGACCTTCTCCCCGACCTGTACGACCTCGCTCGGATGGTCGACGTGGTTCCAGGAGAGCTCGGAGATGTGGATCAGACCGTCTATCCCGTCGAGGTCCACGAACGCGCCGAAGTCGACGAGGTTCGAGACCGTACCCTCGACGATGTCGCCCTCCTTGAGGGAGGTAAGGATCCTCTCACGCTCCTCCTTGCGCTCCTCTTCGAGGACCGCGCGGCGGGAGAGCACGACGTTGTTGCGGCTGCGGTTGAGCTCTATGACCTTACACTCGAGCCTCTGACCCAGGAAGGCGTCGAGGTTCCTGACCCTCCGGATGTCCACCAGGCTCGCCGGCAAAAAGCCTCTTAGCCCGATGTCCAGGATCAGACCGCCCTTGACGACCTCTATGACCGGCCCCTCGACGTTCTCCTGCGCGGCGTAGGCTTCTTCGATCCGGTTCCAGGCCTTCTCGAAGGCCGCCCGCTTGGCGGAGAGGATCAGACGCCCGTCGGCGTCCTCCTTCTGGAGCACCAGCGCCTCGATGCGCTGGCCGAGCTCGACGATCTCGTGCGGGTCGACGCCCTTGCGGATCGAGAGCTCGTTGGCCGGGATCAAGCCCTCAGACTTGTACCCGATGTCCACGAGGACCTCGTCCTTGTCTATCCGGACGACCTCGCCCTCGACTATGTCCCCGTCGCTGAAGTCTATGAGGATGCTCTCGTCTACCGGGACTATCTCCCCGTTCTCCTCGCGGAAGAAGTCCCGCATCGTCAGCTCTCGGGACGTTTTTTCAGTGGCTTCCGTCATCTAACAGTAACTTTCCTCTTCCACATGGCTTACGAACAGACGACTATCTCAAGGATCACGCTCCTGGAGCGATATCCTAGCTCATTCTATCACTCTTTTGCAGGGACAGGGGCGCGACGCTGCCCCATCTCTCCCCGGATTTTACCTCGACCTCGAGCGGGGGGTCGAGCTCGCAGGCCGCGACCATGCGCGCGGCGGCGAGCGCGGCGACCTCCCCGACCAGATCCCTCTCGACGTCGAAGACGAGCTCGTCGTGGACCTGCATGATCATATCCGCCCCCTCCGGCAGCCGCCCGTCTATGTCCACCATCGCGATCTTGATGATGTCCGCGGCCGTCCCCTGCACCCGGGCGTTGAACGCGAGCCTTTCGCCGAGCCTCTGGACGCTCTTGTTCTTGCTCCTGAGCTCGGGGACGTAGCGTCTCCTGCCGAAGAGGGTGGTGGTGTACCCGAGCTCCCTCGCCTCCTCGTTGGTCTTGCGGATGAACTCGCTGACCCTGGGGTAGCGCTCGAGGTAGCGCTTTATGTAGCGCTCGGCCTCGGAGGGATGGACGTTGCCGAGACGCGTGGCGAGCCCGTATCCGGAGATGCCGTAGAGGATGCCGAAGTTGACCATCTTGGCCCTCCGCCTGAGCTCGGGGGTCACGCTCTCCGGCCTGACGTCGAAGACCTCTGAGGCGGTGCGGGTGTGGATGTCCTCCCCGCTCCGGAAGGCCTCGACGAGCGCGGGCTCCCGGGTCATGTGCGCGAGGATCCTGAGCTCTATCTGCGAGTAGTCGCAGACGAGCAGGACGCGGCCCTCGGAGGCGGTGAACGCGTCCCTGATGCGCGCCCCGAGCTCGGTGCGCACGGGGATGTTCTGCAGGTTGGGCGAGTCGCTCGAGATGCGCCCGGTGGCCGTGGTGGTCTGGTTCAGCGTGGTGTGGATGCGTCCGTCCTCGCCGACGAGCCTGCTCAGGGCCTCCACGTAGGTGCCGCGGAGCTTGGTGAGCTCGCGGTACTCGATGACCCGCCCGGCCACGGTGTACCCCTGCAGCGCGAGCTGCTGGAGCACCTTGGCGTCGGTGGAGTATCCGGTCTTGGTCTTCCTGACGGGGGGTATGGAGAGCTCCTCGAAGAGAACCTCCCCGAGCTGCTTGGGCGAGCTGATGTTGAACGGGTGCCCCACCTCCTCGAAGATCCTGGCCTCGAGCTCGGAGATCCTGCCCTCTATCTCCCGCCCGACCTCCTCGAGCGTCCCCACGTCCACCGGCATCCCCACCCGTTCCATCTTCGCGAGCACGTCGGCGAGCGGGAGCTCGACCTCGTAATAGAGGCGGGAGAGCTCCATCTCCTCGAGCTCGTCGCGCAGACCGGGGACGAGCGCGTAGACCAGCGCCGCCCGCCGCGCGGCGCCGGCCACCTCGGGGTCCTCGTGCTCGACTTCGACCCCCTCGAGACCCCGCTCCCGGGCCAGCGTCTCGGGCTCGTAGCTGCGGGTGCCGGGCTGTATGAGGTAGGCGGCGAGGTAGGTGTCGAAGCTGGCCCGCCTCACGCCGCAGCCCTTGGCGTCGTGTACCCAGAGCTGTCCGGCCGGGAGCTCCCCTGAGACGTACGCCTCGTCCTCGGCGGTGGCGACGGCCCAGCGCCCGTCGCCGACCGGCGCCACGGCCACCGGGTCGAGGCTCGGCTCCGATGGTTCTCCCGCGATCCGGACGCGCCTCCGGCGCGGCGCCTCGACCCTGCCGCCACCGGCCACCGGGAGCTCCGGCAGCCGTCTCTCGAGGAAGCTGTTGAACTCGTAGCGCTCGAAGACCTCCCGGCACTCCGGCGAGACCCCTTCGAACTTGAGCCCTTCGAGATCGAAATCCACCGGTACGTCGAAGTGCATCCGCGCCAGCTCGAGCGACATGAAAGCGCTCTCTCTTCCCTCCTCGAGCTTGCGGCGCGTCCCCTCGGGAGAGACCTCGTCCAGGTGCTCGTAGATGCCTTCCAGGCTCCCGAACCTCTGCAGGAGCTTCGAGGCGCTCTTGGGGCCGATCCCCCGCACGCCGGGGATGTTGTCCGAAGGATCCCCGGTGAGCGCCTTGTAGTCCGGGATCTGCTCCGGGGTGACCCCGTACTCCTCGACGACCTCCTCCCTCCCGTAGACCTTCGTCTCGGAGAAGCCGCTCCTGGAGCTGGTGCGCATCACCCTGACGTTGCCGTCCACGAGCTGCATGGCGTCCTGATCCCCGGTGACGATCATGAGCTCGCTCCCCTCCGGTACCCGCCGCGAGAGGGTGGCTATGACGTCGTCGGCCTCGTGCCCCTCGACCCTGACGACCGGCACGTTCATCGCCCGGAGGATGTCGTCGAGGTGCTCGAGCTGGTCCTTGAGCTCCTCCGGCATGGGTTTCCTCTGCGCCTTGTACCCCTCGTAGAGCCCGGTCCGGGAGCTGGGCAACCCACCGTCCCAGACGACCGCGACCCCTTTCTCGCCCTCCTCACCGAGGATCTTGAGCAGGACGCTCGTGAACCCGTAGAGGGCGTTGGTCATGAGCCCCTCACGGGTGGATATGCTCTGCGGAAGAGCATAGAAAGCCCGGTAGAGCAGTGAGTATCCGTCGATCAAATACAGGCGCATGATGTATCGTGATTATACTGGGTCGTGCGGCCGGGACCAGAAGGCTACATGCTATACTTGCCCCGCCCGAGAGCCGGAGTGGCGGAACCGGTAGACGCGCCGGACTCAAAATCCGGTGGCCGCAAGGTCGTGTGGGTTCGAGTCCCACCTCCGGCACCAGACGAAATCCCTGCAAAGCGGCGAAAATCTGGGCCGCAAGGGAACGCCGGAGCCGTTTACTGCGACCCCTCAACCGAGGGCTTCTTCGAGGGCGCGGGAGATGTTGGAGTGCCTAGCATCTCGTAGATGATCTTGGGTTAACATTCTTGATAAGCGGCGTTACGCAGGTGTGGCGCAGGTCGCGGAAGCTGGTTTTCTCCGGCAATCTGAACCGGCGTGAGGTGAGGCCTCACCACCCACCTTTTAACGTCTTCTCCGAGTAGACCCCGAAGTGTAATGGGATAGCACTCCCCTGTAAGGCTGAGCGAAACAACCGTCCAAAACCCGAGTATCTTGCCATCCGAAAGGCGCTCCACGTACTATTTTCTTGACCTCTTGACCTCTCCTCACAGTTTCTGTATCCAGGATCAGCTTACCGCTCTCGGTCTCAAGCCCGCCCCAGCACGATTCAATCCAAAGGTTGTCCCGAGCACCCCCTTTAGGCATAGGAAACTCGGGCTCTGTCCTTGGACAGCATCTCTGCCAGTATAGGTAACTGCTGTAAAACCGAGTCCTTATCGGGTAGCTTGCCACTCCTGAGAGTCACTCTGATCCAATGAAGCCATGACATTTCAAAAGATCGTCCCTTCACTAGGTTGGCTGATCTGCAAGCTTCAGCTACCAACTCCAAGCAGGTGATTCCTATCTTCGTAACCATTTTTTCTTACATGGCTAGAAAAAGACTGGATAGTGATTGCGGTAGTAGATGCGCAATTGTTAAACAAATCACCTGGAAAGAGCAGAAAGGAGGTTGAAGTGCAAGAACGGGACAGTAGTACTACCCAGGATGAAGCGCGAGCTGGTGAGGAACAGACCTTCCGTTCCCTCAAGCCAAACGCTGTCGGACTTGTTGGAGTCTTGTTCATGGCCGTGGCCACGTGTGCCCCGATCACGGCGATGGCGGGCAACGTACCAATAGCCGTGGGGTTTGGTAACGGTATAGGGGCCCCTGGAGGTTACATATTCGCCCTTGTCGTGCTGACCATATTCTCCGTGGGTTTTCTGATGATGGCACGCTACATCACGACGGCTGGAGCGTTCTACGGCTTTATCTCCCACGGCCTCGGGCGCGTCGTCGGGCTTGCCTCTGGGCTTTTGTGTGTTTTCTGCTACATGATCTTCGAGCCTGCATTGGTCGGCATTTTCTCTGCCTTCGCCCATGATACGGTTCGAGCACAGCTCGGACTCAACGTTCCCTGGCCCGTTTTCGCCGGGATAATGCTTGCAGCCATCGCCATACTCACCTACTTCGACATCAACCTGACGGCAAAGGTGCTGGCGGTCTTCCTGCTCACTGAGATCTCGGTGCTCCTGTTCATGGCATTCGGGGTGCTCTTTTCGGGGGGAGGACCGGATGGAATATCGCTCGCTCCGCTGAACCCCATTAACGCCTTCAAGGGCGTTGCTCCCGGTCTCGGCTTGATCTTTGCTTTCTGGTCCTGGGTCGGATTCGAGACAAGTGCGGTCTACGGGGAGGAATCCAAGAACCCCAAACGCAACGTTCCACTTGCCATCCTTATCTCCGTTGTCGGGGTAGGGATCTTCTACACCTTCGTTTCCTGGATGGCCATAGACGGCAACGGGCTGCATCAGTCGGTAGCGCTGGCCAAGGGTAGCAACCCCTTCGCACTCTTCATTAACCCGACGCGTGAATTCGTCGGAGGATGGGCGGTCACCCTCTTCGAGTGGCTGCTCATAACCGGGTCGTTCGCCTGCGGGATGGCGTTCCACAACGATGCAGCACGCTACCTCTACAACTTCGGCAGGGAAGGGTTCTTCAGCCGGAGGCTGGGTGAGACACATCCGGTCCACGGATCTCCGCATATAGCTTCCTTCACCCAGACGGCAATAGCGACCCTTCTGGTTGCGGTCTTCTGGGCGACAGGGCAGGACCCCTACGCCAATCTGTACACCATACTGGCGATGGGTGGAACGCTGGCGCTTCTGCTAGTGCAGACGCTCTGCTCGTTTGCGGTCATCGGCTACTTTCACGTCAAAGGATACCATCCAGAGGCACGCAACTGGCTGACCACCTTCGCCGCACCTCTGGTAGGTGGCATCGGAATGATCGTCGTTGTCTTCCTTCTGATCACTAACTTCTCGACCGCCGCCGGTAGTGCTTCGAGCAGCCTGGCGTTCAAACTCATCCCCTGGATCGTATGTGCCATTGCCATAGGAGGGATGGCCTTCTCACTCTATCTCAGGGCAAGAAAACCCGAGCGTTACGCAATTCTCGGACATGTAGTCTTCGACCCGTCTGCAGAGAAAGTGACCGTAGATACTTCGGTGCGAGAAGATCACAAGATCTCGGAAAAGGGTACCAGAGAGACCGGACGAGAAGGAACACAGCAGGAGCTCGCCTGAGCCATAAAGGATAGGTACCCTTCTACCGGGGTAATTACTTCAAGAAAGGAGGAGGTGACACATTGTCGGCCTTGGAAGAAACTTCTGCCAGGATCGGCCATCCCCTAGAGCCGCTTAGCGCCAGGGAAATAGAGCAGGCAGTGAATATCTTGCGCAAGGACAGAAATCTCGGGGAGAGCTACCGCTTCTCGGGGGTCACACTTAACGAGCCGCCGAAAGAGAAGGTTCTCTCCTTCAAACCAGGCGACAGCTTCGACCGAGAGGCATTCATCGTCGTGCACGACAGAGAAGAGAATGTCAACTACGAGGCGGTGGTCTCGCTCAGCCGAGGCGAGGTCGTCTCATGGGAACGAATCCTGGATGTCCAAGCACCGATCGCTCTCGAGGAGTTCGACGAGTGCGAGGCGGCTTGCAAGGCAAACCCCGAGTACCAAGAGGCGCTCAGGAAGCGCGGGATCACCAACATGGACCTGGTCCTAGTCGATCCCTGGTCGGCAGGGAGCTACGGAGACGAAGAAGGACGCAGGCTCTCGAGAGCACTCTCCTGGGTTAGGCTGGACCCCGAAGACAACGCCTACGCACATCCCATAGACAACCTCATCGCGATCGTTGACCTCGACAAAATGGAGGTTGTCAGGATCGAGGATTACGGTGTGGTGCCCGTACCAAAAGAGAAGGGCAACTATACCCCCGAGGCCGTGGGGCAAATGCGTACAGATCTCAAGCCTATCGAGATCACCCAGCCTGAAGGTCCCAGCTTCGAGATAGACGGGCACGAGATACGCTGGCAGAAGTGGCGCTTCCGGATAGGATTCACACCCCGTGAAGGTCTGGTTCTCTATACCGTGAGCTACAACGACGGAGGAAGAGAACGCCCCATACTCTACCGGGCCTCCCTCTCGGAGATGGTCGTGCCCTACGGCGATCCCCGACCCGGCCACTGGCGCAAGAACGCCTTCGACGCCGGAGAATACAATGTTGGCTCTCTTGCTAATTCCCTCGAGCTCGGGTGCGACTGTCTTGGGGAGATACGTTACTTCGATGGTGTGGTCTGTGATGGGGCAGGGCGTCCCCGCATCATCAAGAACGCTGTCTGCATGCACGAGGAGGACTACAGCATCCTCTGGAAGCACTACGACATGCGCACTGACAAAGCAGAAGTGCGACGTTCCAGAAGGCTCGTTGTCTCCTTCATCGCCACGGTTGCAAACTACGAGTACGGCTTCTACTGGTACTTCTACCAGGACGGCTCTATAGAGTTCGAGATGAAGGCCACAGGCATCGTCTCCACAGGAGCACTCCCTCCGGGGGAGAAGACACGCCACGGTCAGCTTCTCAACAATGATGGGCTCTACGGCCCCATACACCAGCACTTCTTCAACTTCCGGCTGGACATGGATGTCGACGGACAACAGAATACGGTCTACGAGGTCAATACCGTCCCGGTCCCTCCCGGTGAAGAGAACCCTTATGGCAACGCCTTCTACGCCAAGGCCACTCCCATAGAGAACGAGTCCGAGAGCCCGAGGAACGTGAATACCGATAGTTCTCGCTACTGGAGGATAGTGAATGAATCCTCCCAAAATCGAGTGGGTGAGCCCGTTGCGTACAAGCTTATGCCCAAGACCAACACGGTACCTTTCGCTCAACCCGATGGACAGGTAATGAAGCGAGGAGGTTTCGTAAAGGGCCACCTCTGGGTGACTCCCTACGAGCCTGCCGAGAGACATGCTGCTGGGGCCTATCCGAACCAGAACCCTGGCGATGATGGACTGGTCCGCTGGATAAAGCAGAAGCGCACCGTAAGAAACCAGGATATCGTCGTCTGGTACACACTCGGGATGCACCATCCGGTGAGGCTTGAGGACTGGCCGGTGATGCCGGTAGAGACGGCCAGCTTCATGCTCAAGCCTGAAGGTTTCTTTGATCAAAACCCGGCGCTCGACGTACCGAGGCCGGAGCACAACGGTCACTGCAACCACCACGCCGGGTGAGTAAGAACAGGGGCGGGCGGCAGGGAGACCACCATGGCGCCCGCCTCTGCTCTCCGGAGGAGTCTGGACAAAGGTGGAGATATGCACAGGAACGAGCTTGAGACGTCATCCGTAGATGTGGCAGGCGAGAGTCAGAAGGGAGAGAAAAGTGCCCGCCGCGTCTTGAAGGTGTTGAAACTGATCGGGGAGTATGGAGGAGAGATAACCGCCAAGGAGATAGCCCGCCTCGCGGGGGTCAGCCTGCCCACTGCCTACAATCTTATCAACGCACTCATACGGGAGGGGTACGTGGAGCGTGTTCCCGGGAGGCGAGGCTACCGTCTAGGACCGATGATCTCTGTACTCTACCAAAGGTCTCTGGGCGGTTCGGACATAACGCTTGATATAGAGCCGGTGCTCAAGGATCTGGCGGAACGTTCTGGTCAGCGTGCCTACCTGGCGGTACGCCAGGATGGTCGGATGGTAATATTGGACATCAAATCTATCCCAGGAGCCCCCAGGCTCCCGGATGTCTGTATAGGTTTCGGGGACGGGAGCCATGCGTTGGCCATAGGTAAGGTTCTGCTCGCCTACTCGGATGAGAAGGATATGGCAGAAGAGGAGGGAACCCTCTGCCAGTTCACATCCAGAACCATCATATCCCCGAGGAAATTGGAGAGTGAGTTGACCCAGGTCAGGGCGCAGGAATTCGCCATGGACCTGGATGAATTCGCTGAGGGTTTCTGTTGTGTCGCGGCACCCGTGAGAAACGCCGCAGGAGAGGTAGAAGCCTCGGTGGGCATCTCAGTCCCCTCACGCCACTTCTACTCCAAGCCGCGCTATTTTCTGGACATGATCCGAGTCGCGGGCAGGGAGGCTTCGGGAATCCGAGGGTACAGATACCGGGGTAGCGCGTGAGACATCCTGTACATGTCCGCCCCTGTAGGATCCATCCACCTTTGTTCTCTGTGAGATGCACCGCCTTCCTCAAAGCCTGCCAGCAGGCACTATATGGGCGGTCGGACATGCGGGCGGAAGG